>PCWT01000048.1:174500-220079 GCA_002796245.1 Gammaproteobacteria bacterium CG11_big_fil_rev_8_21_14_0_20_46_22
GGATTTGTATTAGATGGACTACATGTAGCATTTGATTTTATTTGTAATTATTCAGCATTTTCACTGAATAATTACTCTTAATCCCCATCGCGCAAAGAAAAATACTGTTTCTCAAAGAGATGTGTCGATGCATTAGATTTTAGTGAATAATTACCTTTTATTTAATATAAAGTATTTAACTGGTCTCGCAAGGGGCTTAAACAGATGGCTCGCTGTGAAAACCATCAAAAGGTAGCACACGCTACTTCAGCATCCTTGTTTTATTCCGTGTGCCTAGTTGTAATAAAGCAGTCCCATTAAGCAATATCATTGAAAATGTCAGGGCAAAATAGAACCCCATGAAGCAGATTTCACCACTAAGATGCGCTTAAACCGAGATTCGGGTGTTAAGGAAACTTTAATTTTTTAAGTTTATTATGCCAGGACTATATCTAAGAAACTGTTTGAAATTTATTGAATCGCTGCAAAATGAGCGAAATGGACTTAAGTAGCTTCTACATCCCTAATAAAACACAGGAGAAAAACAATGAAATTGCCGCCAGTACAACAACCTCAGCCCCAACCGCCAGTACAACAACTGCCGCCAGTACAATCCGTCCAAGCACAGCAAGCAGTGTCCCCACAACAATATACAATAAGGGGACAATTTTATGGGGTTGAGTTACGCACTAGAGATGAGGTGGTTAAGCATATCGACGAGGATGGCGTTCTTCACTTAGGGCTGAATGAATTTGTACGAGTGCAATATGGTCAAATAGTTATTGACTACTCCAGCGGTAAAGCGTGGATTACGTGGAGTTTCCGGGATCAGGAGAATGGGCGCCCTGTAACATTTAATACGCCAGTGAAGTTAAAGCTGGGAGATAATATCGCTTTAACTAGACCGCAGCAGTTGATGGTTAGAGATAATCGTTCTACATGGCTTAATGGATTTAGCCCCTCGAGTCGTTCTATGGTTCATCTTTTGCAAACCATGGCTGGAGCTCCTTGGTGCACTATATATGGCGAAGCCGACGGCGCGCAGCCCGCCTCAAGCTACTCGCTTTGGGCTTCATTGCCAAATGGAAAAGCCCATGTGAAGCTATATGATCCTACAACAGGTTGGGTAGAGCCGCTTGTCAGGCTAAGCTTATACAAGCATGCCTCGTTTGCTAGTAGCGCCGCCGCTCAGCTACCCCAATCCAACGAAGCATCCCGCAGTGGGGTCGTGCTCAAGGGGGTGGTATTAAAATTTGGGAAAGAAGAGGAATATGGTTGTGGAGATTCTCGCCTAACACTGAGCTTAGATCAAGGTATGGACCTTCATCATCCGGAATATCTCCAAAAGAATTTCTCGGTTCTCTTCGCTCATATTTCGGATGGAATGTTCAGAGACGAGGAGGCCTTTAATCGTTTCTGGGAAATATGCGAAGGAGTAGGGGGTTCGCCAGGCGCTAAGCGCACGCTTATACACTGCTGTGTGCTTGATACAGATAGGCGGCATCCAATGGTTATGCTAGTGCCTGATCTGACCCGACTTGAGTCGCGAACGAACGTACTTCTGGTGTTCTTTTGGATTCAGCATGTGGATAGAAAGCATTGGCGTTTGCTCAGTGATGAACAGCGTGCTTTGCTTTCAAGCGTTCAAGAAAAACTAGAGAGCCCTGGGATCCTGCGCTTGGCTTTGGGCGACGACCGCGAGCTTAGCGTTGATGAACAATTTCAACAACTTATAGATCCTAGATTGCTGAAAAACGAGCAACTGCTAGGCGTAACAGCCCTATTTAAAGAATTACTTCACGAGTCAGCTCCTTCAGAGCGAGCCACGAGCAACGCGACGCCGCCTCCTCCTGCTTCTGCTGCTGCTGTTCCATCATCATCTCCACGAAGCGCTTTTTTTCCTTGCGCGGCAGCAGAGCAGTCTGCAGCAGAGCAGTCTGCAGCAGAGCCGCTTGCAGCAGAGCCGCCTGTCTCGCCGAAGAAGCCTTAGCAAAGAGGGGTAAATCAATCTCAGGATATCAAAGAAAATATTCAAGGCCATAGACCAGATGATCCAGCGACATGATATTTTGCAAGCACAAAGCAATGCCTTCGGCGAAGCAATCGCGGTGGATGGATTGATGTGAGATCGTTAGTGTTTCGCCGGTGTGGCCAAAGATCACATCTTGGCTCGCTAAAAAACCGGCTTGGCGAATGGAGTGAATCGGAATGCCACAGACATCATTATATTGATTACGTTGGCAAGCCACGGCTTCGTTATCTCGCATGCTGGCAATGATTTCTGCGGTGCGAATGCTGGTGCCTGAAGGCGCGTCTTTTTTGTGTTCGTGATGCTTCTCAACGATCTCTGCGCGTGGAAAATATTTCGCAGCAATCATGCTAAATTGCATCATCAATACTGCACCGATAGAAAAGTTGGGGATGATGGCGCCAGGCACATCGTATTTTGATAAGGCCTCAACATCACTCTCGCTTAAACCACTGGTGCCGATAATGGGGTGCGCGCCCGATTGAAGAATCATTTCTGCGTTTTGAAAAGCGGCATCAGCCACCGTGAAATCAATCACGATATCCGGATTAACTTCGGCCAATACGGCGGCGAGGTCATCTGCGCGGCCCAGCTGTTTCGCAAGTTTAAACCCTTTGGTTTGTTTAACCACTTGGCAGGCGAGCTGGCCCATTTTGCCGAAGGCGCCGTTAACGATTACTGTGGTCATGATTGGGTTTCCTTTAATATGATTTCACAAGCGTGTGCTAAATCTTTCACGACACTTGTGTCGCCAAGTTCGTGTTTGTGTTTTTCTAAAGCGATTGAGCCTTTGCCGGTTAGTACTAATAATGTTTTCAAACCACGCGCTTTGCCGGCTTCAATATCTCGCCAGCTATCACCAACCAAAAAGGTTTTTGCTAAATTCGCCTCTGGGAAATCGCTGGCGATGTCATCGATCAGGCCGGGTTTGGGTTTTCGACAGTGGCAGTCATCATCGGGATGGTGCGGGCAATAGTAAATACCGTCGATTTTGCCACCTAATTTTTCTAACAGTGCTGTAAGCTTATCGTGCATGGCGTGCAAGTCTTCGTGGGTAAAGTAGCCACGTGAAATGCCAGATTGATTTGTGGCCACGGCCACCGAAAAGCCAGCCTGGTTTAATTTAACGATAGCCTCAAGGCTGCCGGCAATAGGATGAAAAGCATCGTGATGGCGAATGTGATCATCGCTGTCTTCATTGATAACACCGTCTCTGTCGAGAATAACAAGGCGCATCACTGAAGTTCCGAGAAGTCAGCAATATGTAAAAATAGGTGTCGCACACCTGTGAGCAAAGCCAGGCGGTTTTCGCGCAGCGCTTCATCGTCACACATCACCATGACTTCATCGAAAAAACAATCCAATGTCGGTTTGAGTGTGGCCAGTGCGATCAAGGCATCGTCAAAGCGTTGTTCTCTTGTGGCTGTCATCACAGTGTCTCGAAGTTTTTCAGCTTGCTGATTGAGCGCTATTTCAGCCGCTTCTTTAAGTTCATTGGGTTTAACTCGTCCGTTGCCTGATTGTTTCTTCAATACATTGGCCACGCGTTTATTGGCTGCCACTAAACTTTCAAAGGCATCGTGCGATTCAAAGTCGCGCAGTGCGGTTAAGCGCTGTAAAACTTCTAAAGGCTGCGGAAGGCCTAAGCTTAAGACCGCTTGGCATTGGTCGGCGCGGAAGTTTTGCTGCAGTAAGTAGTGTTTTAAACGTTCTTCAATAAAGCCAAAGGTTTGGCTGGCCACATGCGGGTTGCTAAGTTTGTCGCCGTAACAGCTAATCGCGTGTTCGATCAGTGTGCTCACATCGATTGATAAGCTTTTTTCTAAAATGATGCGCAAAATACCTAAAACTTGTCTTCGCAGTGCGAACGGATCTTTATCGCCTGTAGGTAATTTGTTAATACCAATAATGCCGACGATGGTATCGATACGATCCGCCATGGCGACACACAGCGCAACGGGGTTGTCGCTTAAGGCGTCCCCTGAAAAGCGCGGTTTGTAGTAATCTTCGAGGGCCTCTGCCACAGCAGGCTTTTCATTATCGTCGGTCGCGTAGTAGCGGCCCATGGTGCCTTGGAGTTCGGGAAACTCGCCGACCATGTCGGTGAGTAAATCACATTTGCACAATTGACTCGCGCGCGAGACATCGTTTTTATCGGCGCCAATGAGTTCGGCTAAGCGGTTAGCGATCGTTTCAATGCGTTGTGTTTTCTCAAACAAAGTTCCAAGTTGTTGTTGGAAGGTGACGCTGATGAGCAGGTCTCTGCGATCCAAGAGGCCGACTCGTTTATCTTTCTCAAAGAAAAATAAAGCATCGGCAAAACGTGCACGTAACACTTTTTCATTGCCGCGAATGATTTGCCGGGGATCTTCCGCTTGTATGTTGCTGACCAAAATAAATTGGTTCAGCAGCGCACCAGATGGATCGCGCAGCGCAAAATAACGCTGGTGTGTGGCCATCGATAAAATAAGCACCTCATCGGGAACGGCTAGGAATTTTTTGTCGAACTCGCCGAGTAAAGCGTTTGGCCATTCAACGAGAGCAGTGACTTCATCAAGCAATGCATCATTGGCGACAATGGTCGCGTTATGGCTTTCGGCCAGTCCTGTGATGTGTGATGCGATTTGTTCTTTTCGCTCGTTAAAATCTACAAGCACATAGGCCTTTCGAAGTTTTTCTAAGTAGTCGCTGGCATGATGAATGTCGATGGCTTCAGGGTGATGAAAGCGATGGCCGACAGTGCTGTGTTGGCTGTCTAAGCCGAATAAATTCATGGGCACGACGCTGTTGCCCAAAACAGCCAGTACATTTTTCACCGGGCGCGTAAAGTGGTGTTCGCCCTCGCCCCAGCTCATGAGCTTCGGGATCGGTAAGTTTTTTAAGGCGTGCTCGATAATGCTCGGCAGAAGTTCGGCGGTGGCTTGTCCGGCTTGTTGCACTTGGTAAAACAACCATTCGCCCTTGTCTGTTTTGACGGTGCTGGCTTGATCAAGCTCAATCCCACAGGATTTGGCAAAACCCAGCGCTGCCGGTGTCGGGTTGCCATTGGTATCGTAAGCGGCATTGACAGCGGGCCCTTTCCGGTCGATCACCTGGTCGGCCTGTTTGTCGGCTAATGCGTAAACGCAAAAAGCCAGTCGTCTGGGGCTTGCGTAAGCTTCGATGCGATCAAAGGATAAAGTGGCTTTTTCTAAGCCTTGTTTAACATTCGACGCTAGTGCATCGCGCAAACTTTGCAAGGCTTTGGGTGGCAGCTCTTCGCACAATAATTCAAAAATAAAATCTTGGCTCATGCGCGATTCTCCTGGCAACGTGGAAAGCCTAAGGCTTCGCGCACCTCAACATAACGCTCGGCCACTTGTTTGGCCATGGCGCGCACGTTTAAAATGTAAGCTTGGCGTTCTGTGACTGAAATGGCGTGTCGCGCGTCTAATAAGTTAAAACAGTGTGAAGCTTTTACCATCATCTCATACGCGGGAATCGGCAGGCCTGCTTCGATTAATTTCTGGCACTGTTGTTCGCAGTGTGAAAATTGCTCTAACAAAAACTTCACATCGGCGTGTTCAAAATTATAGGCCGACATCTCTTGTTCGTTTTGTAAAAAGATATCACCGTAAGTCACAATCCCGGCTGGTGTTTCTGTCCACACCAAGTCTTTAAAATCATCCACGTTTTGCAGATACATAGCGATGCGCTCAAGGCCATAAGTGAGCTCGCCGGTAACAGGTTTACAAGGCAAGCCGCCGACTTGTTGGAAGTACGTAAATTGTGTGATCTCCATCCCGTTTTGCCACACTTCCCAGCCTAGACCCCAGGCACCTAAGGTGGGCGATTCCCAATTGTCTTCCACAAAGCGGATATCATCCTTTAAAGGATCGATGCCGATTGCGCGTAGTGAGCCTAAGTAGAGTTCTTGCAAATTATCGGGTGAAGGTTTGAGCACAACTTGAAACTGGTAGTAGTGCTGTAAGCGATTCGGGTTTTCACCGTAGCGACCATCGCTTGGACGGCGGCAAGGCTGCACATAAGCCGCGTGCCACGGCTCCGGGCCCAAGGCTTGTAGAAAAGTGGCGGGGTGGAACGTGCCTGCGCCGACTTCGAGGTCTAAAGGTTGCATAATGATGCAGCCTTGTTTTGCCCAGTAATCATGAAGCGTCATTAATAAGCCTTGAAAGGTCTTCACCGGCGTTTCCTTATTGAAAAATTAAGGCTTATTATACGCATCGTGTTTGAAATTTATAGCCTGGCTTGGCTTGCGTTTGGTTTAAAATCAGCGGGCTGGGGTTTTGGGTGGGGTTTCCGCACGATCGCTGATAAAAACGCACAAATTTTGAGCGAAAAGCGGCGGGGACTGTGATATAATAAGCCCGCTTATTAGGAATAAACAGGTTAAGGCATTGAAAAAAATAGCAAAAACGACATACCACGGATTGTTCGGCAACCACTGGTTTGGCCAAATTGGTCGTTTTGGTGTTGTGGGCGTCACGGCCGCAGTGGTGAACTTTGTGGTGGTGTTGGGTCTGGTATCGGCCGGCCTGTTAAGCCCTCTGCTTGCGAATATCTTTGCGTTTTTACTAGCGTTTCAAGTGAGCTTTTTTGGGCATAAGCGCTGGACGTTTAAACACAGCGGCGCCGGGCTTTCAACGGCCAGCAAATTTTTTATCGTTGCCCTTTTAAGCTTTTTGTTGAATGAGGGTTTGTTTGCCGCGCTGCTTACCGGCGCGCAACTCGCTTACCCACTTGCTTTGTTATTAACCCTCGCGATTGTCCCACCGCTGACATTTGCGTTTAGCAAAGTGTGGGCTTTTAAGTAAATGAATAAAGTGATCTTGTGCGCGGACGATTTTGGTTTGAGTCACGGCACCAATACGGCGATTTTAGATTTAATTCAGCAAAATGTGTTGCAAGCGACCAGTGTGATGGTGACTATGCCAGCGCTTGAAACGGATGCGCCGCAGCTAAAAACGTTTTCTAGCCAGGCTCAAATCGGCTTGCACTTTGATTTAACCGACGGTAAACCTTTAACACATTTACCTGCCTCACATCACGGTAGCTTAAAGCGATTGTTAGTTTTATCACACCTTCGCCGTTTAAACCAAGCCGCACTTGAGGCAGAGTTGCTGGCGCAGCTTGAGCGCTTTAAAGCGGTGATGGGGCGGTTTCCTGATTTTATTGATGGTCATCAGCATGTGCATCATTTGCCGGTGGTTCGCGATGCTTTATTGGCGGTGTATGCCAAATGGTTTGGGGATAAAAAACCTTGGGTGCGTGTCTCCAGCAATGGTTTGAGTTTTGTGTTAAGGCGTGCCTTTTCAGAGCCAAAGCTTGCCATTATTGCGTTTAGCGGTGCTTTATCACTCAAGCGAAAACTGAAAAAAGCCGGTATTCCACATAACAAACATTTTTCGGGTATTTACGATTTCTCCAAAAGCGCGCACTACGCGCAATATTTCAAGACGTTTCAAGCCGATGTCCGCGATGACGGTTTGATGATGTGTCACCCCGGAAAAGGTGAAGTGGCTAGCGATGCTATTGCGAAGGCGCGTGCAGACGAGTACGCGTTTTTACGCACACTGTCACGATAAGATAGACAGCAAATAACAGCGCAGCCAGCGGCGATAGCCAAGAAACATAGCCCGGGGTCAAATGATGCCCGATCGAGTAGCTGCCGAGTATCATGATTAACAAAGCCACGAAAAAACCCAATCGAACATTCTGCCGATTCTGCCAAGCGCTGTTTGCAAAGTATGCCAAGGCCGGTGCCAATATCACGTAATCATTATTTTCAGTGCGCGGGTTAAACAGCATGAGGTAGCTTGCGGCTAACGCAAAGATCAAAATCACGGCTTGTGCTCGCTCGAGTCGCAAGCATCGATACGATAAGTACAAAACGACTAAGCCTGCGACTAACTCCACGGGCAGTGCTAAGGCTTGGGGCAAGGTGAGCCCAAAGGTTTGCAAAAGGCCAAAAAATTGCGCCCAATGCGAGTAGACACTGGTGCCATAATGAAAAGCGTATTGCAACATTTGCCAGCAGGCGCCGTATTGAGTAAGCGCATAGTGTGGCGACTGTAAGATAAAAGGCAAAATAGCTGCGATTAATACAGCGATGATGAGTCGAAGACGAAGTGGTGAAAACAATGCAAAGGCTAATAATAGCCAAACAAGCGCTGTCGGCTTTAGGGCAACGCTAAGGGTCAGTAGTATCGCTGAGCGCCAGTAATGTTTGGCAGCTATTGTGGTCAAACCCAGTAGTGTGAGGCCTGTGAGCAATAGGTTCATTTGTCCATTGCGTAGACTGCTAAAAGCTAGGGCGGCTGTAAACAAGCTCATTAAGGCAATCCAGGGCCGTTGCTTTTCTGCCCTGGGGAATAAGCGCACATATTCGAGTAAGGCATACAGGTAAACCGCCAAAGAGATCGCCCGCCAAAGTGTTTCGGCTGGCGCTTTGGGCATTAGGCTAAAAGGCGCGAAAAAAATAGCGGCTTGAGGAAAATAAATAAAACCCGTGCCGCGGGTGTTGTATAGGGCTTGGCCTTGCAGCCAATGGTGTCCGGCATCGAAGTACCAGTAAGCCAGCGAGCGGCCAAGGTCTGTGTGGATTAGATAAAACACAACAGCGGCACACAGTAGTGTCCATAGTAAGATGGCAATTTTTTTGTCGAGTGATGGTGACATGGCTTTAATAATTCCGGCTCATAAAAAAGCCCGCCAAGGGGCGGGCTTTGTGCTCTATCGGCGATTAAGCAACGATTTCTTTCAATCGTTTAAGCGCTGTTACACGTACTGAACGGTAAGCTGGCTTAGCTTTGATCATGATTTCTGCACCTGTGAACGGGTTCACACCTTTGCGAGCTTTACGCGCAGGTTTCTGTACAGCTTTGATGTTCATCAAACCGTTAAGTTTGAAAGAACCGACGCCGCCTTTTTTAACGTGAGCCACGATCACGTGCTCAAGAAGCTCTAGTACATGAGCAACTTGCTTACGAGAAAGTTCAGCTGATTCAGCAATGTGGTTAACCACTTGTGATTTAGTCATTGCTTTTTTCACTGCGCCTAATGCTTTAGGAGCAGCGGCTTTTTTAGCAGGTGCTTTTTTCACAGCTTTTTTAGGCGCTGCTTTCTTAGTAGTGGTTTTCTTTACTGCTTTTTTAGCAGGTGCTTTTTTCACAGCTTTTTTAGGCGCTGCTTTACGCACTGCCTTCTTAGCAGCGGGTTTCTTTTTAGCCGGAGCTTTTTTCTTTGTAGCCATAGTTTCCTTCCTTAATTTAAGATGATGACAAGTTAACTAAACATCCCAACCATAGCATAAAAAAAGGGCTTTGCTAGCCCTTTGCCATGAAAAATTCATCCAAAACGGGCATTTTTTTGAAAAAAGGCATGCTTTTAAGGCTCTGCCAGACATTGCGAGGACGCTTTATAGTTTTATAGCAGAGTCTTTGTGCTTTTTTAAAGGCTCGGTTAGAATCAGCGTTTGTATTTTAAGGCGATCAAAGATGGGTTATTACAAGTCACATGTGTTTATGTGTGTGAACGAGCGCGAAGAAGGTAAGCGTTGTTGTCATGCTTCAGGTGCCGATGAGCTTCAACAATATGCTAAGCAAAAAATACGTGAATTAAAGCTCGACGGCAGCCAGGGCATTCGCATTAATCGCGCCGGATGCTTGGGACGCTGTAAGCTTGGCCCGGTGCTGGTGGTTTATCCTGATAATGTTTGGTACCACTATGAAACGCAGGCTGATATCGATGAAATTATTGAATCACATTTAGTGGGTGGGGTTGTTGTTGAGCGATTGCGTTTGCAAGAGTGAGTTTTAGTGCAATATAAAAAGGGCCCGAGGGCCCTTTTTATATTGAAAGACGAAATTACATTTTACGTAAAACGTATTGCAAGATGCCACCATTTCGGTAGTACTCGTATTCGTTTTGCGTGTCGATACGGATCAATAGTTTCGTTTCTTCTTCACTGCCATCGGCACGTTTGACGTGCATGGTCACCGTGTCGGCAGGTTTGAAGCCACCTTCTAGGCCGTGAATTGAAATGACTTCGCTGCCATCAAGTTTCAAGGTTTTGCGATTCACCCCTTCCATGAATCGTAATGGCAAGACACCCATACCGATTAGGTTTGAGCGGTGAATACGCTCAAAGCTTTCAGCAATCACGGCTTTCACACCAAGGAGCAAGGTACCTTTTGCAGCCCAGTCGCGTGATGAGCCAGTACCGTACTCTTTGCCTGCAATCACGACCAGCGGCGTGCCTTCGGCTTGGTATTTCATCGCTGCATCGTAGATCGCCATTTGTTCGCCCGTTGGGATGTGCTTGGTGTAGCCGCCTTCGACGTTATCCAGCATTTCGTTGCGAATACGGATGTTGGCAAAGGTGCCGCGCATCATGACTTCATGGTTGCCGCGACGTGCGCCGTAAGAGTTAAAGTCTTTCACCTCAACGCCGTGTTCTTGCAAGTATTTGCCCGCAGGGCTGTTGGCTTTAATTGAGCCAGCTGGCGAGATGTGATCGGTGGTGACACTGTCGCCTAGCAAAGCTAAGACATTGGCATTTTTGACGTCGTGCACTTCGCCCGGTTCTTTGCCCATGTCCATAAAGAATGGTGGGTTTTGAATGTAGGTGGAGTCATTGTCCCAAGAGTAGGTTTCTGTGCTTTCAATGCTGATAGACTGCCACTCTTTGGTGCCGTCAAACACTTCAGCGTATTCTTTGCTAAACATCTCTTTGGTAACAGAGCGCACCGCTTCGGCCACTTCAGCATTGCTTGGCCAAATATCTTTTAAGAAGATATCTTCGCCTTTATCGTTTTGACCGATCGGTTCTTTGCTTAGATCAATTTTTGTAGTACCCGCTAGAGCAAAAGCAACCACGAGGGGTGGCGATGCTAACCAGTTGGCTTTCACTTGTGGATGCACGCGGCCTTCAAAGTTACGGTTACCGGACAACACGGAGCAGACCGCCAAATCATTATCATCGATCGTTTTGGCGATCGCATCTGGTAATGGGCCTGAGTTACCGATGCAGGTTGTGCAACCGTAACCGACCAAGTAGAAGCCCACTTTTTCAAGCTCTTCAATTAAGCCTGCGGCCTTCAAGTAATCAGTCACCACTTTAGACCCTGGGGCCAAAGAAGATTTCACCCAAGGCTTATGCACAAGACCTTTTGCAGCGGCTTTCTTGGCCACCAAGCCTGCGGCTAACATCACGCTAGGGTTTGAGGTGTTCGTGCATGAAGTAATCGCAGCGATGACTACATCACCATG
The DNA here is from genome assembly GCA_002796245.1 of Gammaproteobacteria bacterium CG11_big_fil_rev_8_21_14_0_20_46_22. NCBI lineage: Bacteria > Pseudomonadati > Pseudomonadota > Gammaproteobacteria > Gammaproteobacteria bacterium CG11_big_fil_rev_8_21_14_0_20_46_22. The sequence goes on from PCWT01000048.1 coordinate 185,779, forward strand.
GTGCATATCAAAACCGGCGCTGGTGCTAAAGCCTTTGTCGGCTTGGTCGGCGACACCGTTGTCTTGCAGCATTTTTTCTGTGGCTTTACCAAGGTCTGTGAGTGCGACCCGATCTTGCGGGCGTTTAGGACCGGCCAAGCTTGGCACGACCGTTGAAAGGTCGAGCTCTAACACATCGGTGTAAATGGCTTCGGCACTGTTAGCGGTATGCCAAGTACCTTGCGCTTCATTAAAGGCTTTAACCAAGGCAATCGTGTCCTCATCACGGTTAGACAATTCCATGTATTTAATGGTTTCAGCATCAACCGGGAATAAGCCGCACGTTGCACCGTATTCTGGTGCCATGTTAGCCAGCGTTGCGCGATCGGCTAGCGGTAAATCCTGAAGGCCTGGGCCAAAGTATTCGACAAACTTGCCGACAACGCCGCGTTCACGCAGTTTTTGTGTGACGGTGAGCACTAGGTCGGTGGCGGTGACGCCTTCATTTAATTTGCCAGTGAATTTAAAACCAATCACTTCAGGGATTAGCATCGAGACCGGTTGGCCTAGCATGGCGGCTTCGGCTTCAATGCCGCCTACACCCCAGCCTAATACGCCAAGACCGTTGATCATGGTAGTGTGTGAATCAGTGCCCACCAAGGTATCCGGGTAAGCCCAGGTTTTACCGTCGATCGTGCGTGACCAGACTGATTTGGCTAAATACTCTAAGTTCACTTGGTGGCAGATGCCGGTGCCGGGGGGGACCACACGGAAGTTATCAAAGGTTTCTTTACCCCATTTTAAGAAGGTGTAACGCTCGTGGTTACGGTGCATTTCGATGTCTACATTTTCCTCAAACGCGCTAGGGTTACCAAATTTATCAACCTGCACAGAGTGGTCGATCACAAGGTCTACGGGGCATAAAGGGTTCACAGCGTCTGCTTTACCGCCCAATTTGGCTGTGGCATCGCGCATGGCCGCCAAATCCACCACGGCAGGTACGCCAGTAAAATCTTGCATTAAAACACGTGCTGGGTGGTAGGCGATTTCATGCTTAGACGATTTGTTTTTCATCCAGTCCACAAATGCGTGGATGTCTTCTTTTTTCACCACATTGCCGTCTTCGTGGCGCAAAAGGTTCTCAAGTAGGATCTTTAATGAGAATGGCAGGCGGCTCACGCCGTCAAGGCCCGCGGCTTCGGCGGCCTTCAGGTCAGCGTAGTGGTACTCTTTGCCGTTAACGCTCAGTGTTTTGTGGCACTTAAATGAATCAAGCATGGGGGTCTCCTTATATTAACTTGGCAGGCGATCGGGGGGATGCCTCAAGGTTGGCGACATTGTAGCGGCCAATTTACGCGCCTGCAAATTGAAAAAAGTGAATTGATATCTGAAGCTTACCTTATATTTGGCTTTAAAATGGAGCTTGAGCGATTGGGTTTGGTCATAAAATGAACCAGACCCCAAGGTGAGCTCGGGTGGCCCTAGAAAGAAAAAGCGCTTTTCCAGGCTTGTATCTTTGAAAACACTCATGTAAAATCGCCCATCTTTTGAAGGACACGAGTCTAAACAATATGAAAACATTTAGTCTAAAAGCGGGCGATATTCGCCGAAGCTGGTACATCGTGGATGCCGCCGACAAAACATTGGGTCGTTTGGCGACTGAAATCGCGCGTCGCTTACGCGGTAAGCACAAGCCTGAATACACGCCACACATGGATGCGGGTGATTACATCGTTGTAATCAATGCTGAGAAAGTGCGCGTTACAGGTAACAAAGCACAAGACAAAATTTACTACCACCACACGGGTTATCCAGGTGGTATCAAAGACATCAACTTTGAAAAATTGATCGCAAGCAAGCCTGAAATGGTCTTGGAAAAAGCGGTTAAAGGCATGTTGCCACGTGGACCTTTGGGTCGCGCAATGTTCCGTAAGTTAAAAGTCTACGCAGGTTCTGAGCATCATCATGCTGCTCAGCAGCCCGTTGAATTAGTGATTGAGGATTAATTATGTCAGCGACGAAGCAATATTATGGTACAGGCCGTCGTAAAAGCTCGGTTGCTCGTGTGTTCATTCAAAAAGGTGAAGGCAAGATCGAGATCAATGGTCGTTCATTTGAAGATTACTTTCCAATTGAAACAGCGCGTATGGTGGTTAACCAACCACTAGAAGCGACAGACACAATCGGTGAATTCACGATTAAAGTCACTGTTAAAGGTGGCGGTTCATCAGGTCAGGCTGGTGCGGTGCGTTTGGGTATTGCCCGTGCGCTGGTCGCTTTCGACGAAGACGGCGTTGATTTGAGCAAAACGGCTGAGACTGAAGAGGATTTACAGATTATTGCTAACTCTTTCCGTCGACGTTTGCGTGCCAAGGGTTTGCTAACGCGTGATGCGCGTAAAGTTGAGCGTAAGAAGATTGGTCTTCATAAAGCGCGTAAAGCCACACAATACTCAAAACGTTAATCGTATTTTTGTTGTATGTATAATAATAAAAAGCCTGGCTGTTAAACGATCCAGGCTTTTTTTTTAAAGAGGTAATTTTATGGCAGTCGCCGTCAGTAAAAAATCAGGCATGACCTTATTCTCAGGTTCGAACACCCTGGATAGCCATCGTGTGCGCATGGTCTTGGCTGAGAAAGGCCTTCAGTCTGATATTATCGAAGTTGATCGTCAGGAGTCACCTGAAGATTTACTCGAAGTGAACCCGTACAACACGGTGCCGACATTAGTTGACCGCAATTTGGTAGTATATCACGCACGCATCATTATGGAGTACTTGGATGAGCGCTTCCCGCACCCTCCTTTGCTGCCGGTTTACCCGGTTTCTCGTGCACAGTTTCGTTTGATGATGCACCGTATCGAGAAAGATTGGTACAGCTTGGTTGAGGTCATTCAATCGGGAACGCCTAAGGCGGCTGAAAAAGCCCGCGCGGAATTGACCGAAAGCTTGATCGGCATGGCCCCTTTGTTTTCGCAAACGCCGTTTTTGATGAGCGATGAATTTTCCATGATCGATTGCACGGTGGCTCCATTGCTTTGGCGCTTACCTGAATACGGTATTGAGTTGCCTAAAACTGCAAAAGCGATCCATGCCTATTGCGAGCGTATTTTTGAGCGCAAGGGCTTTAGAGAAAGTTTGACGGATACTGAAATTGAGCTTCGCTTGGGGAGTGAGTAATGCAAGATACGCCGATGCTACCATTGCGACCGTACATTTTGCCGGTCGTGTACCAATGGATTGTTGAAAGTGGTTGTACCCCGCATATCTTAGTTGATGCTGATTATGATCGAGTCGCGGTCCCAGAAGATTACATTCAAAACGGCGAGATTATCTTGAACCTTGCGCCACAGTCGGTGCGTGATCTGGAAATGACAAAAACGTACGTCAGTTTTCGCGCGACATTTGCGGGCAAGATCGAGCATATTTACATCCCGATGGAAGCGGTTTTGACGATTTTCGCTGCAGAAAATGGTCGAGGCATGCCTTTTGAAGACGAAGGTGAGACCTTGCCTTTTGACGACGTGGATACGGGCTCATCTGGCGGCAAGCCTGGCCATCTAAATTTAGTTGATTGATTTTTAAGGGTTTTTCGCGGCGTTACAAACTGTTACGATAAACCCTGGGCCCGAGATATTTCTGTTACCTTCTTTGCTTATACTGGGCTCGTTGCGTTGAGCATAGCTCCTCGTGAGTAGCAAGATGCTACTGAGTTAAGATTGATGACTAAACTAAACGGCAAAATGATGAAGCACCACAGGGTCCACAAGATACAGTCCCCGTCAATGTCTCTTCTTTCAGGCTTTGTGGCTGTTTCATCATTTTCTTCCGATCTTGATGATAACGCGCAACCCACCGACGGAATTATTTTCTAGGTTTACCTCTCCGCCGTGCGCTAGCATTATGCTGCGTGCGGCAGCCAATCCAAGTCCCGTGCCGCCAGTTGAGCGGCTTCGGGATTTTTCAATTCTGTAGAATGGTCGAAACACATTTTCCTGCTCGTTTTCAGGAATACCAGGGCCGTCGTCATCCACAATGATTTTGTAGTGATCGTGCAGATAACGAAGGTACACATTAATTTTATTGCCAAACTTCAGCCCGTTATCGATGATGTTGTTTAAAGCGCGAGTCAGTGCAAGTTCGTTGCCCACGGCGCCAAAGCCTTCTTTCGGGCCAGAGTAATGCACATTTTTGCCCGTGTCTTGATAGGCCTGGCATACTCGGTAGATCACTTTGGCCAAATCGAGTTCCGTTAATTCAAATTGGTGATGCTCGTCTTTGGAGTAAGCCAAGCTCTCTTTGATCATGGCCTCCATTTCGTCCACGTCTTTTAAAAATTTATTCCGACTGTCTTCATCGTCAATAAACTGTGAGCGCAATTTTAGGCGAGTGAGCGGAGTGCGAAGGTCGTGTGAAATTGCAGCCAAGACTTGGGTGCGCGTTTGCATGAGGTGACTGACATGGGTTTGCATTTTATTGACGGCAACGGCGGCCTGCTTAACCGCTTCTGGTCCGTGCTCTTCGTCTAGCGTAATGCTGCCGATGGTTTTGCTGACTTTTTCAATGTCAGAGACAAAGCGTCTGAGCGCGCTGTTATAATGATTAGCGGCCCAAATCGCAAAACCTAAGGCGACAATAATGACCAGTTCCAAGGCAAACAAAAAGGATTGCAGTTTCCAGACAGAGGTATTGTCGACATAGCCAGAAATATTCAGCCAGGCCCTCGGGCCGAATTTGACGGAAACCCGTAGCACTTGATCTGTGAGCGGGATTTTTTTCAACTGTTTGACAATGCGCCAAATATCCGTGGTTTTACTCTGCACATGCCACACGGGTTTGTCGGTTGCTGTCACAGCAATGTTTGGCAGGTTAATGGCATCAATAATTTGGCGGCGCTTGTCGGGAGGGTTGATGCCGACGGCCTCAACAACGGTCAGCATTTGCCGCATGATCAAACCGCGGTTGACATTGGCTTGGGTGTTTTGGGAGTTTTTGGTCATCTCTAAAAAAATCACCACGTGTGTGGCGAGCATGATGACGATGAATACCGCGAGAATTTGCGCCCAGGTGCTATCAAAAAGATACAGGCGCTTTTTAGCCATGCTTTTCTACCTTTGGCGTGAATAAGTAGCCCCCGCCGCGGATGGTTTTGATTAAGCGTGGTTGCTTAGGGTCATTTTCAATTTTTTGGCGCAGCCTTGAAACCTGCATATCAATGCTCCGGTCATAGGGGCTTGCGTCACGATCTTTTGTGAATTCCATCAGCTGATCACGCGTCAGGACTTTTTGAGGATGAGTGACAAAAGCATGCAGCAAGGCAAACTCGCCACTGCTCAGTGGCGTGGCTTGCTTTTGTGGTGAGTACAGTTCGTGCATGTCAATATCCAGCACCCAGCCATCAAAGTTAAAACGCTCATGAGGCGGGTCAGAGGGCGTGGTTGCTGTGCTACGTGAGGCTTCATTGGTGTGGTGGGCCTGGCTTCTGCGCATAATGGCTTTGATGCGCGCCAACAGCTCTCGTGGGTTAAAGGGTTTGGAAATGTAATCATCCGCACCGACTTCAAGGCCGACAATCCGGTCGGTGTCTTCACCGGCGGCGCTCAGAATTAAAATAGGAAAATGGTAATGTTGACGAAGTTGTTGGCACAAGGTTAAGCCGTCATCGCCGGGTAGCATCATGTCGAGGATCATGAGGTCAGGCGTGAAGCTCTTGAGCACTTCATACATTTGCTCACCATCGTGTGCCACGTGGACGTCATAGCTATACTTTTCGAGAAACTGCGAGAGCAGTTCGCAAATGTCTAAATCATCATCAACGATTAAGATTTTGGTTAGCACGGGTTATATCCTAAGCACCTTTAAAAAGGCAGTGTAGCAAAATCAATAGCGACACTCTAGCATCATGCACGGCTAGTTTCTGGTTTCTCGTTATGGGTTTCTAGCGTATACTGTCGCGCATTCACGCAAGGGGATATTATGGCAGCGATCAAGCAACTGCAAGCACGAGAAATTTTAGATTCACGCGGTAACCCAACCGTAGAAGTGGATGTTTGCTTGGATGATGGCAGTTTGGGGCGTGCGGCTGCCCCGTCGGGTGCATCGACGGGGGTGCATGAAGCCTTAGAACTGCGCGATGGCGACAAACATCGCTATTTGGGTAAAGGTGTGTTGAGGGCCGTGGCGAATGTTGAGACTAAAATACAAGCGGTGCTCAAAGGCCAGTCTGCCGATGATCAAACCCATGTTGATGGTTTAATGCTTGAGCTTGATGGCACGGAAAATAAATCTCACTTGGGCGCTAATGCGATGTTGGCGGTATCTTTGGCGGTGGCGAAGGCTCGCGCCGTATCGGAAAAGCTCCCCTTTTATCAAAGTTTAGTTTCGCGTGATCGCTACCTGATGCCTGTGCCTTTGATGAATATCATCAATGGTGGTGCGCATGCTGACAATAGTGTCGATATCCAAGAATTTATGATTGTGCCAGCCGGCGCGCCCAGTTTTTCTGAAGCGCTGCGTTATGGCACGGAAGTTTTTCATGCACTCAAAGCTGTTTTAAAAGCTAAAGGCTTCAATACCGCCGTGGGTGACGAGGGCGGCTTCGCCCCCGATTTGCGTTCTAATCAAGAGGCTTTGGATGTGATTGTTCAGGCGATTGATCAAGCCGGCTTTTCACTGGGCAACGATATTCATTTGGCTTTGGACGTTGCCAGCAGCGAACTTTTTAGTGAAGGCCGCTATCACTTGTACTCTGAAAAACGTGTCTTGGATGCGCAAGGCTTTGTGGATTATTTGGCTGACTTGGTTCGCCAATACCCCATTATTAGTATCGAAGACGGTATGGCTGAAGAGGATTGGCAGGGTTGGGCCGTCTTAACACGCGCCCTGGGTGAGCGAGTACAGTTGGTGGGCGATGATTTATTTGTCACGAACCCTAAGCTTTTGGCCCGTGGCATAGAAGAGCAGATTGCTAATGCCATTTTGATTAAATTTAACCAAATTGGTACGCTCACGGAGACCTTAACGGCGATAGAAATGGCGCAAAATGCGGGCTTTAATGCGGTGATTTCGCACCGCTCCGGTGAAACGGAAGACACCAGTTTGGCGGATTTGGCGGTGGCGACGAATGCGGGTCAGATTAAAACGGGTTCCTTGTGCCGCACGGACCGTTTGGCAAAATACAATCAGCTCTTGCGGATTGCGCAACGTTTGGGCGATAATGCCGTTTATGCCGGTCAAAATGCCTTCGAGCGTTTTTTAACGGCGTAGCGGGTGGAAGGATGAATTGCCCGGGAGGTCATCGATGACATTACGTTCACTAGCCCTAGGACTCTTTGTTCTGCTGATGTTTTTGCAATATCAGCTCTGGTTTTCATCCGATGGTCTTGGCAAAACGGCCCGATTAAAATCCAGCATTGCCGCGCAGCAAGCGTCGAACCAAAAGTTCAGCAAAATCAATGATACACTGACCCAGCGTATCAATATGATCCAGCATAACCAACAAGCCCTGGAAGACATTGCCCGAGATCAATTGGGTATGATCAAGAAAGACGAAACTTACTACCAGTTTGTTAAATAAAGCTGAACGTTTGGAGCAATATTTGCATATAAATTATCGTTTATGTGAGTTGCTTTTAATAAGCTGGGCTGCTGTCGACTTCGACCGCATATCGTTTATTTGATTTCGTCGTTAAATAAACAGGAATGTTTCTTTTTTACAGCTAGCTATGACGCTTTCTTTGTTTTTATCCTCGCGCGCGGGCTGGTTGGGCTTTCGGATAAAACCAGCCTTTCTGCTGAGCTCACAGGTGGCCAAGGCCCTATGAAAATGCTATGATCTGGCCCAATTTACCGTTGAGTTGCCTTGCATGAGCTACGCCAATATTCCTATGAAATCCGTGGGTCCGCTGAAGCTGGTGGGTGATGTGGATGCTGAGGTATTGGTGCCTTTGGCGACCTATGAAACCCCGCTTTGGCCATCAGTGGGCCGTGGCGCTAAGTTGTCGCGTTTATGCGGCGGTATTCAAGTGAGCTTGCTCGATGAGCGCATGACTCGCTCCGTGTTGTTCGAGGCTGATTCTGCCCGTACCTTACACCAGATTTCGCACGCCATATTAGCTGATATGGATGTATTGTATTCGGTGGTTTCGGAGTCAAGCCGTTTTGCAAAGCTTTTGGCTGCCAAACCCCGTATCGTGGGCCGCATGTTGTATTTGCGTTTTGAGTTTCAAACGGGCGATGCCTCTGGCCATAACATGGTGACCAAAGCGTCAGACTATTTGATGGAGTACTTGCTCAAGCGTTATGATGCTTTGCGGTATGTCTCAATCTCAGGCAACTACTGTATCGATAAAAAAGCCTCTTCAGTGAACAATATTTTGGGTCGTGGTAAGCATGTCGTCGCCGAGATGTATATACCGCGGGAAATTTGCGAATCGCATTTGCGTACGACGCCTGAGGCTCTTGCCGATATTAACACCAAGAAAAACCTGGTCGGTTCTATCGTCGCCGGCAGTTTGCACAGCGCGAATGCGCATTATGCGAATATGTTGCTGGCGTTTTATTTGGCCACGGGCCAAGATGCGGCGAATATTGTTGAAGGTTCGCAAGGCATTACCTATGTCGAAGCCCAAGCCGACAGCGTGTATTTTTCTGTGAGTTTGCCGAATATTATTGTTGGCACCGTCGGCAATGGAAAGGGTCTGGATTTTGTGCGAGAAAACTTAGCGTTGCTCGGTTGCACTCAGTCGCGCGAGCCGGGTGAAAATGCTAATCGCTTGGCCATGATTGCAGCGGCAACGGTATTTTGCAGTGAACTATCACTGCTGGCGGCGCAAACTAACCCGGGTGAGTTGATGAAAAGCCATGTGGCGATGGAGCGAGGTGAAAATAAAGCATGAAACATTACGGTATCGACACCTTAAGTTTTTACACGTCACATTACTGTATTGATCTTGCGGCGTTGGCCAGTGCGCGCGGCATTGATGTGAACAAGTTCTACGTTGGCCTCGGTCAGCAGAAGATGGGCGTGTTAGCCCCCGACGAAGACATTGTGACCTTAGCAGCCAATGCGGCTAAGCGTGCGCTTCGTGATACGAAGTTAGACGATATTGGTACGGTTTTGTTTGCGACAGAATCGGGTATTGATCAATCTAAATCAGCGGGCGTGTATGTGCAGCGCTTACTCGGTTTGTCGCCGCATTGTCGCGTGATTGAAATGAAGCAGGCTTGTTACAGTGGTACGGCCGCGATTCAAATGGCGGTGGGCCTGTTACAGCGTTGGCCAGATAAGAAGGTGCTGGTCATTATGTCGGATGTGGCGCGTTATGGTTTGGGTAGTCGCGGCGAGTCTTCTCAGGGTTGCGGTGCTGTTGCTGCGGTCATTAGCCAGAATCCGCGCTTGTTAGCGATTGAACCTGAAGCGGGTTTATACACCGATGATATTATGGATTTTTGGCGCCCCAATTATCGCGACGAGGCGTTTGTCGATGGCCACTATTCAACTAAAATGTACATGCAGGCTTTGGTGGAAAGTTTTGATGATTACTCGCAACACAGTGGGCGAAAGTTTAAAGATCACACGCACCATTGTTACCATGTGCCTATTCCTCGTCTTGTTGAAAAGGCCCACAAACACTTGACTGCGCACTGTGGTGTTGAGTTATCGGAAGAGTCGATGAAAGCTTTGCTTGAGCCGCAGCTTGTATATTCCCGACGCGTCGGTAATTGTTATACAGCTTCTTTATATTTGAGCCTCATTTCTTTGCTGGATAATGTGAAAAGTGATTTGGCCGGTCAGCGCATCGGTTTTTACAGTTATGGCTCGGGCTGTGTGGCGGAGTATTTCAGTGGTATCGTGATGCCGCATTACCAAAATGTATTGGATGCGCAGCATAATAAAAACATGCTCGACTCGCGCACCTTGTTAAGCTACAAACAGTACGAAGACTTTTATCGTTACAAGTTGCCGCAAGATGGCAGCCAGTGTGTGACGCCAGCACACCCCAGCGGCGCATTTCGTTTGGCCGGCGTGGATAGGCATCAGCGAATTTATGAGAAAGTCTAGTGCCAGAGCGCCCGGTAAACTGATTATCAGTGGTGAGCACGCAGTGGTGTATGACGCGCCTGCTATTAGCGTTGCGGTTAATCGTTACGTCACCTCCACAGTCAGTTCTCGCCGTTTGCGTTCGGTTTTGTTCCATTTGGCGGATTTGCGTCACACAGAAACGTCGACTTATGACACATTGCGTAAACTTAAGCATCGTTTAAAATCGTCCTATCAGAAATTTTTAGACGGTGACTTTCATGTGCGTGATGTTTTGGAAAAGCCGTTTGAGCTGGCGCAATTTGCTTTTGTGAATGCGCTGGATCATGTTGAAGAAAGCTTGAGTGGTTTGAACCTTGAAACGCATTCTGATGTGCCTACAGGCTGTGGCTTGGGTTCGTCCGCGGCTTTGGCGGTCAGCATTACAGGTGCTGTATTGCACTACCATGGTATTACCTTGGGTGATGAAGAATTTTTTGAGTTGGTTAAAGTGGCTGAAAATATGCAGCACGGCTACACAAAAGGTTTGGATGTGATGACATCGTTTCGTGGCGGTGCGATTCACTTTAAGCAAGGCCAGTATACCTCGATTGATGTGCCTGATTGTCCTATTACCTTGATCAACACGGGCCAGCCTGAAAGCACAACCGGCGAGGCTGTGTTCAGCGTGCGAAAGCGGTTTGGTGATAGCGGTATTTGGTCAGAGTTTTCTGAGGTGACCGAAAAATTTTATTCAGCGCTTTGTTTGGAAGATCATCAGAAAACGTTATTCGAGCTTATTGCTAAAAATCAAACCTTACTTGAAACCATTGGCGTGGTTCCTGATAAGGTGAGAACCTGTGTTGCTGATTTGCAAGAACGCGGTGTCGCAGCCAAATTGTGTGGTGCTGGCAGTGTGAGTGGCGACGCTGGCGGCATAGTACTCGCATTGAGTGATGATCTAGAGCAAATAGAAGAATGTGTTAAGCCGTATGGTTACTCTGTGCTTCGCTGCGCGATAGATCGACAGGGTTTGGTCTATGATTAGCGCGAGCGCACCTTCAACCACCATGTTGTTTGGCGAACACGCGGTTTTAACAGGTGGCAAGGCCTTAGTGGCCGCGCTCAATGCCCGTGTCACGGTATGTTTAGAGCCTATTGAGAGTGAGCGGATTGAAATCGTCTCTTCGCTGGGGCGTCATGTTCAGGCTTTGGCTGATTCTGCTTTAACCGCACCGTTTGAATTTGTGTTGGCTGCTGTGCAAGCTTTCAAGCCTGCAAAAGGGTTGCGCTTAACGATTGAAAGTGAAGTCTCTTCAACCCTGGGGTTAGGATCTTCCGCAGCGGTCACCGTGGCTACTGTGGCGTGTCTATATCAATGGCTGCACGGTCAAGAAAATATAAGTGAACAATTTAAGCTTGCATATCATGCGGTTTTAAGCGTGCAGGGTCTGGGCTCAGGTGCGGATATTTATGCCGCCACATTTGGTGGTGTGCAATCGTATTGCATTGGGCAGACGACAGCAAATCCAGTTAATTGGCCCTGGCGATTTTATTTGTGTTATTGTGGTTATAAGACACCGACCAAAGTCGTGTTGGCTATGGTTGAGCGGCGACGTCTAAATGACGCAGAAAGCGTGTCTAGGTCGATAGCCTGTATTAACCAAGCCACAGAGTTGGCTCTGTTGGCAGCAAAACATCATTCGCTTGATGAATTGAGTGAGGCTTGTAAGCTCCATCAGGCTGCGATGAAAGACCTGGGTTTATCAACGCCTGAGCTGGAGCAATTGATCACATCGCCTGCTGCAAAAATTTCAGGTTCAGGCCTGGGTGATTGTGTCATCACCTTTGTCGGGTCCGATACGGTTATCCCAGAAGACATGATCAAGTTGAGTGTATCGAATCAAGGAGTGTGTCTACATGAATCCGCGTGACTGCGTTCAATGTTTGATTCCACATGCAAATATTCATAAGGCCTCGGCCGTCGCGTTCGCGCCTAGCAATATTGCCTTGTGTAAGTACTGGGGCAAGCGTGACTCGGTGTTAAATCTGCCTGAAACGGGCAGCTTATCGATCGCTTTGGGTGATTTGGGCACCACCACGTGCATTGAGTTGAGTGAAACCGGTCAAGATTGTATCGAGTATGCCGGCAAAGCGTTAGATGAAGGCAGTGGTTTTTACCGCAGGGTGACTTCCTTTTTGGATTTATTTCGTGCGCCGAATCAATTTTTTCATATTAAAACGAATAATACCGTTCCGCTTGCGGCCGGTCTTGCGAGCTCTGCTTCAGGTTTTGCGGCCTTGGTGAAAGCCTTGGATGATTTGTATAACTGGCAGCTTGATTTGAAAACGCTCTCAATTCTCGCGCGACTCGGTAGCGGCAGTGCCGCACGCTCATTTTGGCCGGGTTTTGTGGAGTGGCATCGTGGTGAGCAATCAGACGGGTTGGATTCGTTTGCTGAGCCAATTGAAACAGCCTGGCCTGAGTTGTGTGTGGGCTTGATTTTAGTATCAACGGAGCAGAAATCTCGCTCTTCGCGAGAGGCGATGAAAGAAAGTCGTGATACATCGCCCTACTACCCTGTGTGGCCTAGTAAGGTAAAGCAGGATATTGCTGCGATTAAGCCTATGATTGCTGATCGTTCTTTTGGTTTATTGGGCCAGATTGCTGAACAAAATGCACTGTGTATGCATGCCTTAATGCAGACGGCTGTTCCGCCCACGTATTACGCTTTGCCTGAAACATTGGCTGCTATGCGGGCCGTTTGGGCTTTGCGTAAAGAAGGCGTGTCTGTGTATTTCACGCAAGATGCTGGCCCGAATTTAAAATTATTATTTGAGAAATCGTCAGAACCATCGGTGCGAAAGCGTTTTCCTGATATGATTGTCGTTGAACCGTTTAAATGAGAAAAGCATGAAAAATACGGAAGAATATTTAATTTTGGTTGATGAGCAAGATCGCGAGGTTGGCACGTCTGAAAAACAAGCCGCTCATGAAAAAGCTTTATTACACCGCGCTTTTTCTGTTTTTATCATGAAAGGCGATGAGGTTTTATTGCAGCAACGACAGTCTTCAAAATATCACTGTGGGGGCTTGTGGACTAATACTTGTTGCGGCCACCCGCGTCCGAATGAAGAGACAAAAGCGGCTGCAGAAAGACGCTTGCATGAAGAGCTAGGATTTGCTCAGCCACTCAAGGATGTGGGCTCATTCACTTACCGTGCTGAATTTGATAACGGTTTAACAGAATATGAGTTTGATCATGTCTTTTTTGCTGAATACGATGACCAAACCATTAGCCCCAACCCTGACGAGGTTTCGGCAATTGAGTGGTTGTCTGTTGAAAAATTAAAGCAGCGTTTAAAGAAGGCGCCAGAGCAATTTACACCGTGGCTAGGTTTGGCTTTATCGGTATTATTAAAAGCGCGAGGTCAGAAATGAAAATTTTATTAAGCAATGATGATGGCTATCAGGCGCCGGGTATCAATCAATTGGCTCAAACACTCTCTGAGTTGGGTGAGGTGTATGTTGTTGCCCCTGATCGTAATCGCAGTGGCGCGAGCAATTCTTTAACGATCGACCGCCCACTGAGTGTTAAACAGTATGGTCCGAACGCTTATTATGTGAGTGGCACACCAACAGACTGTATCCACTTGGCCACAACCGGTTTGTTAGATATTAAGGCAGATATCGTTGTTTCAGGGATCAATGACTCTGAGAACTTAGGCAGTGATGTCTTGTATTCTGGTACGGTAGCGGCAGCGGTGAGTGCGCGTATGGCTGGCATCCCTTCGATTGCGATGTCGCTTTTGGGCGGCAAAGAATATGAGTGCGCAGCTCGTGTGGCTAAACAACTTGTGACACGCTTGATCAGTCATCCCTTGCCTGCTGGTACAATTTTGAATGTGAACGTGCCTAACGTTGCGTATGAACATTTGCAAGGCTTTGAGATCACGCGTTTAGGTACACGTGAAATTTCACAGCCTGCAACACGACAAATTAACCCTAGAGGCAAGGAAATTTTTTGGATCGGTTTGCCGGGTAACGAAGATGATGCTGGGCCAGGCACTGACTTTTCTGCTGTGAGCGCTCAAAAGGTTTCAATGACACCGTTGAAATTTGATTTGACACACTACGAGGTTTTTGAGAATTTATCGATATGGTTGCAAGGCTTAGTGTAGTGTGGAAACTGAAATGTCAGATGATCTTCAAGAGATAGAAAAGGATTCGGTCGATATCGAGCAAGATGAGGTTGATCTATCTGATGATGCCGATGAGACAGATGTGGATGAATCAGAAAGCGATGAAACGCCAGCCTTAAAGTCAAAACTTGCCAAGGGTCCGGATCTCGATCCGATTCAGTTATACCTTAACGAAATCGGCTACACGCCATTATTAACCGCCGAAGAAGAAATTCAGGTCGGTCGTTTGGTTGTGCAAGGTGATCCGGCTGCCCGTAAGCGCATGATTGAAAGCAACTTACGTTTAGTGGTCAAGATCTCCCGTCATTATATCAATCGTGGTATGGCCTTTTTAGATCTGATCGAAGAAGGCAATTTGGGCCTCATGCATGCTGTAGAAAAATACGATCCTGAGCGAGGCTTTCGTTTTTCGACCTATGCCACATGGTGGATACGCCAAACAATTGAGCGGGCGATCATGAACCAGACGCGCACTATTCGCTTGCCCGTCCATGTCATTAAAGAATTGAACACCTACCTTCGCGCGGGTCATGAGCTTGAAAAAAAGCTGGGCCATAAAGCATCAGCTGAAGAAATCGCCAAAGCCTTGGATCAACCTTTAGACAATGTGAAGTCAATCTTAAGCTTGAACGAGCCGATGGCTTCTATCGATAAACCTCTGGCGAATAATCCGGATAAACGCCTGGGTGATTTGGTGGCTGATGATAATAGCCTTGATCCGGAGGCTTTATTGCGTGATATGGATTTGCAAAAGCACTTGGAAGTGTGGCTGGGTGAACTGGATAGTCGCCAGCGCGAAGTATTAATGCGCCGTTTTGGCTTGGGTGATTATGACGAGCGTCAAACTTTGGAAGAAGTGGGCGCAGCGATTGGCTTGACGCGCGAGCGTGTTCGTCAAATTCAAATCGATGGCCTTCGTCGTCTTCGTTTTATTTTGGAGTCCAACGAAATTTCTGAAGACATTTTGCACGATTTAGGGGAGGCGTAAGCGATGAAAAGTGGTGTATTGTTCTTAGTCACTTCGGTCTTCAGTGTCATAGCTTGGGCCCAATCTCCCATGGCCATGCAGGCCTCACAAGTGCTTGAAAAAATCTCCAGCGCGGGCTACCAAAACATTGACCAGCTTGAGCTTAAGCACGGTGTTTATAAAGCAGAAGCTTTAGACAGCAATCAGCAAGAAGTGGATATTCGTATCAGCGCAGACACCGGCCAATTTTTGCCAACTGAGGTGAATGTGCCAAAGCGAGATATGCTCTCCGTTGCCCAAAAACTGGAAAAGCAAGGTAACGCAGTGCGTGAAATAAAGCTGGCCGCTAGTGGCCAATACTATACCGTAGAGCTTACTAACGCTCAGGGTGAGAAACAAAAACTTCGTGTAGACGCGAACGAGAAAGTTAAGCCTGTTTCGGCTTCTTAAGCCTTCTGTCCGGCGATCAAATAGTTCACTGAAATATTATCTGACAAAGAAAAGCGCTTCGTGAAAGGATTGTAACGCATGCCTTTTAGGACTTTTATCTCAATGTTTGCCTTGCGAAGCATTGCTGAAAGCTCGGCAGGCGTGATAAATTTTTGATAATCATGTGTGCCGCGTGGCAGAACCTTCAAAAGATATTCAGCACCAAGTATCGCGGTGAGATAGGCCTTTGGGTTTCGGTTCAGCGTGGATAAAAAGATCTGCCCGCCAGGTTTCAGTAGTTTTGCTAAGTGCTTCACAAAGTCGTCTGGGTTGGGCACATGCTCGAGTAGTTCCATGCAGGTGATGATATCAAATTGTTCAGGGTGTTTTTCAGCGAAGGTTTCTACGCTCGTGCAGTGGTAGTCGATGTTAAGGCCTGAGTCCAGTGCGTGGAGTTTGGCGACATCAATCGCTTGTTTAGATAAGTCGATCGCCGTGGTGTTCGCCCCTTTGACTGCAAGGCTTTCGGATAAGATGCCGCCACCACAACCGACGTCTAGGACATTCTTGTCGGCAAGCTTCACCTGCTCTTCAATAAAACGAACGCGGTGTGGATTTAAATCGTGCAGTGGTTTGCATGGGCCTTTAGGGTCCCACCACTTTGAAGCCATGGCATCAAATTTTTTCACTTCATTTGGATCGTAGTTGCTCATGACGGGCACCTGTTTTAAAGTGATCATTATCGCTGGATGCTTTTTGGCTGTCTAGTTGTTTGGGGAGTATAAATATGTGCCGATTCATCGCTTACTTGGGAAAGCCACTGCTAATCAATGATGTGATTAGTAAACCGAAAGACTCGTTGATTAAGCAAAGTGTTCATGCGCTTGAGTCAGATGTCAAGCTTAATGGTGATGGCTTTGGAATTGGCTGGTATAACCCCAGCGTTACAAACAAACCGGGTGTCTTTGTTTCGATACTGCCAGCTTGGAATGATTTAAATTTACGAAATATCTCTCACCAGATTGTCTCTCCTTGTTTTTTTGGCCATGTGCGCGCAGCAGAAGAAGGTTCTGTGACCCACGATAATTGCCATCCCTTTCATTACAAACACTATATGTTTATGCACAACGGCGGAATCGGCGGCTATAAAAAAATCAAGCAAGCCCTCTTTGCGCTGTTAAGTGAAGAGGCTTTTTTGCAAATTCATGGCCACACAGACTCTGAAGCGATGTTTGCACTCTGGTTAACTTGTTTTTTGAAAACCAAGAAAACGCTGGCTGATATGCTTGCTTGCTGGCGGGAAACGCTGAAGATTCTTGAAGGCTTGCAAGCAGAGTACGGCGTTAATCAACCTTCTTACATTAATGCTTTAGTGACAGATGGAGAAGAAATTTCAGGTGTGCGCTATAGCACAGACCCGGATTATTTTTTATCGTTACATTTTTTAGCAGGAAGGGAGTTTGTTCACACAAAAGAAGGTTGCCATATGCTGCCAGCAAAATTTGGTCGAAATGATGCAGTGATAATTTCATCAGAGATCGTGACAGCGCATAAAAACGAATGGCGTGAGGTTGAAAAGCAGGCGGTATTTAGTGTTGATCGCCATAAGGTCATTAGCACAGAGAGTTTATGATGATTTGCTACGACGCATATAAATAAAGTACCCCAGATAGATAAAGATCAGTGGGCCGAGTATGAGCTCCAGCTCGTAAGAAATAAGGTTATACCCTTTTAAATTCGTGGGCGGTTCAAAGCTAAACAATATGCCTAAAGTGATTGAAACCGCGATACCGAGCACATACAGCTTGTTCAGCAATGGAGAGCCGGGTAGTTTGTTTAGCGATTTGAAATAGACGGCCGCCAAAAATAAATAAGGAATAAAGTATAAGATCGTTGCCATTAGCACTAACACTTGATACATATTATTGATGCTGGGCAAGGCATTTGTGATCAACGTGATTGCGCTGATGATGAGCCCCATCAATAAAATAGCGTTGGCAGGCGAATCATGGCGATTGGTTTTGTGCAGCCAGTTTGGCAGTATGCCTTTGGGTGTGCATTTAAAAAACATCGTGACAGGCGCTATCAGCCAGATAGTCACTGCAGCAAGCTCAGCAAAAACAAGTAAAAATGACATTGCCCGGCTAAACCATGGCGCATGGAGTTTTTGGCCCATCACTAGAAACGTTTGCATTAAACCGGATGTGTTTTGCACTTCTGCTGGTGTGAGTATCACGTTAATCGCGAAGGTTCCAAGCGCATAAAATAGAAAAATTAATAATGAGCCAATAATCAAGCCATTGTAAAGATCGCGCTTGGGGTTTCTAACGGCGTTTGCAAATGTCGGTATGACCTCAACGCCCGCCATGGCAAACATGATGATAGTCAGGGTTGAGAGTTTGTTGAAAATATGGCCGCTCGGCAGCGCGGCGCCGGCACTAAAGCTCGTGGCGCTTTTTCCTGTTGCCAGAAGTAAAAACACCCCGAGTAAAATCAAAGCAATGGTCGGAATAATGGTTCCAAGTAAGCCGCCATATTCGACTAAATATTTGCTGGCCTTCAAGCCAAATAAGCTGACGATGACGATCAACCAGAAAGCGATTAACACACAGGCTGTAATATAAACATGATTATTAGCCAGCTGCGGTTTACCGAGAAAGTAGGCAAAGTTGGTCGCCAGGAAAATTAAAACGGCCGGATAATAAAAAATATTATTCACCCAGTAGAGCCATGCGACGATAAAAGCACTCCGTTTGCCCAGCGCATGCTCTGTCCATTTGTAAATACCCCCTTCTTCCGGGTATAAACGGCTTAACTTTGCGGCAACAAATACCAGCGGTAAGAAAAATAAAACCGCACCCAGCAACCAATATGAAATAGCGGATGCGCCAATTCCTGCCGCGACGGCAAGCCAGCGAACGCCAAAATTAGAGATAAAGGTGATTAGAGCAACGTCACGAAAACCCAGGACTTTTTTTTGAGAAGGCGAAGATGTCATGTCATACCAAGCTAAAAAATAACGAAACCCGTCGAGTAAATTGGGCAATAATGCTCTAAGTAGCCGCATGCCGCCCAGGGGTAGAATAAGCTAGCAGTTTAGCACTAAGTTAAGAGTGCGCACAAATCGCTTGTTGGGGATACATTTTTGTTAGTATGTGGGTTATGATGAGCTTTCTTTCTATCGGATAAACGGGAGTGATGTATGAGTTCAGTGACCAGTGCTTTGACCAAAGTGTTTGCCAACACTTACGCGCTTTACCTTAAAGCCCAAAACTTCCACTGGCATGTTAAGGGCATCCAGTTTAAAGAGCTGCATGAGCTTTTTGAGGTGCAATACACCGAGCTTGCGCAAGCGGTGGATGATTTGGCTGAGCGTATTCGTACCTTGGGGGCGAATGTGCCTGCTTCGTTTTCTGCGCTTAATGACGTCAAAACCTTGGACGATGGTGATTCCAACATGAAGGGCGAAGACATGCTCAAAGCCTTTGTGGCAGATCATCGCGCGTTGATTGATGATTTGTACGCAGCCATGAAGGTTGCTCAAGAAGCAGGCGACGAAGGTTCGATCGCGCTCATCAGCGAGCGTATTGCGCATCATGAGAAAAGCGCTTGGATGCTTGATGCAACGTTGGCTTAACTTATGCCGGGAACTTTGTACGTGGTGGCCACGCCGATTGGCCACCTCGACGATATTTCATTGCGAGCGTTAGAAACCCTAAAAGCGGTTAAACTGATTGCCTGTGAAGACACTCGCCACAGCAAAAAATTATTGAATCATTTTGGCATCACCACACCCTTGTTTGCTTTGCATGCGCATAATGAAGAAGCTTGCGCAGATGTACTGATCGAGCGGCTGGTGGCAGGTGATGATATTGGGCTGATTTCCGATGCGGGCACACCGTTGATCAGCGATCCAGGGTGTCGTTTTGTGGCGCAAGCCAAAAGCTTGGGTATCACGGTGTCACCTTTGCCGGGTGCTTGTGCGGCCATCGCCGCTTTGTCTGTGGCCGGCTTGCCAAGTCATACTTTTCATTTTGTCGGCTTTTTGTCGAGCAAAGGCGGTGCCCGTAAAAAGCAGTTGGCCACCTTGGCTCATGAGTCGCCAACGCTGATTTTTTATGAGGCGCCTCATCGCATCATCGAAACCCTGAGTGATATGGTCGTGGTGTTTGGTCCTGAGCGTATGGCGTGTTTGGCACGCGAAATGACCAAAACCTTCGAAACGGTGCTTCGCCTACCCTTGGCCGAGCTGCTGGCCCTGGTTCAAAAAGATCCAAATCAAACCCGTGGCGAAATGGTGCTGTTGATTCAGGGCGATAGCCAGAAGTCGCATCAAGCCCATCATCTAGCGCCTGAGCATATCTACCAGCTGTTACAGGCTGAGCTGCCGCCGTCAAAGGCCGCGAAACTTGCGGCCAAAATCACGGGTCTAAGCAAGAAAGATCTCTATCTGGGTGGCGATCAATCCGATTAAACGGAGCCGTAACGGCTTCTTTCCGCACAGCCTTCAAAACCGATTTCAATGGCGTTTGAGATTTTTCGGCCTAAAAGCACGGTGCATAGGACAACTGCAAGCCCAGCAAAAACGCCGCCTACGATAATGCCGGTGATTGACTGATCTTCGTCATGGTGGTAGTGGTGTCTGTGGTCAGCCAGCCAGCCGGCGCCAACAATTAGCCCACCTATGGCTGCGCCAATTAAGGTGCCGGATAGATAACCTAGCATTTTTGCTATCACGCCTCTGCAATCTGAGGCGCATTCTCTGGGTGAAGGGCAATGGTTTCTCATGGTTGACCTCTTGTTTTGTCTATTTTTAAGCCACTCCATTTTACAAAGGTCTTAGGATTATCGTTACCGTAAAATCTACGCAGTACAGTGCCTCTTTGAGACTCAAAATCCCTGTAAAAACCAAGCATTTTTGTCCGGTTCATGGTAAGCTTTCCGGCTAAGAAAAGGGTCCATTATGAGCATCAATAACACTGGCATCACGCCTATTACGATTGAAGATGAGTTGAAGCAATCTTACCTCGATTATGCGATGAGCGTGATCGTGGGTCGTGCCCTGCCAGACGTTCGTGATGGCTTAAAACCTGTGCACCGTCGCGTATTGTTTGCGATGCATGAACTCAATAACGACTGGAATAAAGCGTATAAAAAATCGGCTCGTGTGGTCGGTGATGTCATCGGTAAATATCACCCTCATGGTGATACGGCGGTTTACGATACGATCGTTCGTATGGCTCAGCCGTTCAGTTTGCGCTATATGCTGGTTGACGGCCAGGGTAACTTCGGTTCGGTCGATGGCGATGCGCCAGCGGCCATGCGTTATACCGAAGTGCGCATGTCGCGTTTAGCCCATGATTTGTTGATCGACTTGGATAAAGAAACCGTCGATTTCTCGCCGAACTACGATGGCACGGAGATGATTCCTGACGTGTTGCCCACACGTGTGCCGAATTTATTGGTCAATGGTTCTTCGGGTATTGCGGTGGGTATGGCCACCAATATTCCTCCGCACAATATCAATGAGGTGATCACAGCGTGTTTGGCCCTGATTGAGAACCCGGCACTCACTATTGATGAGCTTATGGGGTTTATTCCAGGCCCCGATTTCCCAACGGCAGCAATTATCAATGGCCGCGCGGGTATTGTTTCGGCCTACCGTACGGGTCGTGGTCGTATTTATGTGCGTGCGCGAGCGACCATCGAAGACGATAAAAGTCACCAGCGCATCGTGGTCACCGAGTTGCCTTATCAGGTTAATAAAGCCCGCTTGCTTGAGAAAATTGCTGAATTGGTTAAAGAGAAAAAAATCGAAGGTATCAGCGGTTTGCGCGATGAGTCTGATAAAGACGGCATGCGTATGGTCATTGAGCTCAAGCGGGGTGAAATGGCTGAAGTGATTTTGAATAACCTTTACGCCCAAACACAAATGCAAACGGTGTTTGGTATTAACATGGTGGCGTTGGTCAATGGTGAGCCCAAGCTCTTCAATCTAAAAGAATTGCTCGAAGCTTTTATTCGTCATCGCCGTGAAGTAGTGGTGCGCCGCACTGTGTTTGAGCTTCGAAAAGCGCGTGAACGTGCGCATATTTTGGAAGGGCTAAGCATCGCGCAAGTTAATATCGATAAAATGATCACGCTCATTAAGCAAGCGCCGAATCCTGCTGAGGCCAAAGTGGCTTTGCAAGAAAATCTCTGGCAAGTGGGTGATGTGAAAACCATGCGCGGCGAAGCCGATATCGATTTTAGCCTGATTGATCATGAGGGCATGGGTTTTCAGGATGGTGCCTTGTATCGCTTATCTGAAACACAGGCTCAAGCCATTTTGGAATTACGTTTGCATCGATTAACCGGCTTGGAGAAAGACAAGCTGTTTGGTGAGTACCGCGAGATTTTAGAAAAAATCAAAGAACTTAGTTTCATTTTATCCAGTACGGATCGTTTGCTGGAAGTGATTTCCGATGAATTGAAAGCAGTGCTTGCCCAGTACGGCGATGAGCGCCGCACCGAAATTATCGAAAGTCAGGCCGACCTTACTGCAGCGGATTTGATCACCGAAGAAGACTTGGTGGTGACCGTTTCGCGTGAAGGCTATGTTAAAGCACAGTCTTTAACGGCCTATCAAGCACAGCGCCGTGGTGGTCGCGGTAAATCGGCGACGAATGTCAAAGATGAAGATGTGATTGAGCGTTTGGTGATTGCTAATTCTCATGACACGATCTTGTGCTTCTCAAGTATTGGTAAAGTCTATTGGCTGAAAACGTATCAATTGCCGCAGGGCAGCCGAAATTCGCGTGGCAAGCCGATTGTGAATATTTTGCCGCTCACTGAAAATGAACGTATCACATCAATTTTGCCGATTAAAGAATTTGATCAGGGCAAGTTTGTGTTTATGGCCTGCGCATCGGGCATGGTGAAAAAAGTGTCTTTGGAGGCGTTCTCACGCCCACGATCAAACGGGATTATTGCGGTTGAGCTGCCTGGCGATGATCAATTGATCGGTGTTGATATCACTAACGGTGAGCGGGAAGTCATGATCTTTATCGACAGTGGTAAGTCGATTCGTTTTCATGAGCAAGCGGTGCGTCCTATGGGTCGAACTGCGCGTGGTGTGCGTGGTGTGAAGTTACAAGCCGGGCAAAAGGCTGTTTCATTAATTATCGTGCATGATGCGATTGATATCTTAACGGCGACAGAGAATGGTTTTGGTAAACGCACAGACGTTGAAGAATATCGTGTGACAGGTCGAGGTGGCCAGGGTGTCATTTCTATCCAAGTCAATGAACGTAACGGTAAGGTGATCGGCGCGGTGGCTGTGAAAGCAGGCTTTGACATGATGCTCATTACAAACCGAGGAACGTTGGTGCGTACTCGGGCTGACGAGGTGTCGAAAGTTGGCCGAAATACGCAGGGTGTTCGTTTGATTCGCTTAAGCGAAGGTGAAAGGCTCATCAGTTTGGAAGCGTTTGAGGACGTTGTGGCTGATGAGGCGATAGACGACATCTCTTCAGAAGAAGAGTAAGTCTTAGCGGCCGTAGATCGCCATCAGTGGGTAAAGGGATGAGGCGTTTTTTAAGCTACAGTCTCGCCGGTTTGGCTTTATTAGTCTTCGTGGCCGTATGGTATTTGCCTGCCTCTAGGCCGCTGTCCTTTTCTTGCGCCTGGTTGCCGGCTTTAGGCGTTAATCTCAGTTTTAATATTGACGGTTTGAGTCAGCTCTTTATTTTACTGATCAGCGCGATGGGCGTATTGATTGTTTTATACAGTCATCAGTATTTAAAAAGCAGCGCCTTATATTATCGTTACCTTCTGTTTTTGGCTTTATTTATGGTGGCGATGCTGGTCACTGTGGCGGCGAACAATTTAATTGTCTTGTTCACAGCCTGGGAGGCTACAAGCATCAGTTCATTTTTGCTGATCAGTTACCATTACTATCAGCGGCGCAGTCGTAATGCTGCATTGCAAGGCTTGCTGGTTACGATGTTTGGCGGCCTTTTTTTATTGCTCATGGCTTTTTTACTTTATGCTGTCACGGGTACCTTTACCATCACAACGCTGATTGCTGATCATCAACACATCATTCATAGCGCATACTACCCTTGGATTTTTATTTTTTTCTTGTTGGCTGTGATGACAAAGTCCGCGCAGTGGCCGTTTCACTTTTGGTTGCCCAATGCAATGGAAGCACCAACGCCGGTGAGCGCGTATCTGCATTCGGCGACGATGGTTAAGCTTGGCTTATACTTAACGGCGCGATGTTTGCCGCTCTTGGGTGGCACGGTTTTGTGGCACGATGCCTTAGCCATAGTGGCGATGATTACTCTATTCGTTGCAGGTATTTTATGTTGTTTGCAGTATGACTTAAAACGTTTTCTCGCCTACTCAACTGTGATGGCCTTGGCCTTGGTTTTGTGGCTATTGGCCGATGGTAGCGAACAAAGCGTGCAGGCTGCGCTAGTATTTTTATGTGCCCATGCATTGTATAAAGCAGCATTATTTTTGTGTGCCGGTAATATCGATCACGCCACAGGTGAGCGCGACGTGAGAAATTTAGGCAGCCTGTGTAAAGCAATGCCGCTGACATTTGTTGCGGTGCTACTGGCTTCAGCATCACTGGCAGGTCTTCCGCCGCTGTTGGGTTTTGTGGTCAAAGAGTTGGTGTATGCCGTAAAGCTCAATGGGGCTTGGTCTATGCTTGAAGTGCCTGTTGCTGTGATGAGTAATGTGGTTTTTGTCGCCTTGGCTTTGTTATTGGTGGTGCGACCTTTTTTAAGTCGTCGAGTGAAAACACCGTTGATTCACCAGGACAGTTTTTTCTTGGCTTGGCCGCCGTTATTGCTGGCGTTGCTCAGTGTCATATTCGGCCTTCAGCCAAACCTACTGAATAAGCATCTCATCGCCCCTGCGATGCGAGCAATATTGCCGGTTGATAGTATTTCACAGTTGTCGCTTTGGCATGGTCTAACGCCTTCGCTTTACTTGAGTGGCTTTACACTGTTAGTGGGCTGTGTGGCTTATGCGCTTTATGCGCGCTTTGGCCGAAGCCTGCCGAATTTTATGCCGCGAATCGGTGTGGAAAGCGTGTATCATTACACACTGGATCGTTTAAATACCTGGTCTTTCCAGGTTACGCGATTTTTTCATCACGGCCGTTTGCGCGAGTACTTGGCTTTAGTCTTCTTATTTGTGGCTGTTTTGTTGTGGGCGGTGTTCATCGCAAATAATGACATTACGATTAAACAATGGATGCCGCGTGCACCTTGGTTTGATGATATCTTAGTGGTTTCTTTGATTGCTGCAGCGGCTATGACCGTGGTTAGCGCGCCGTATATGGTCAGTCTGGTGATGCTCGGCGTTGTGGGCTTGCTGACTACGTTTATTTTTATTCTTTATTCTGCGCCTGACGTGGCTTTAACACAGTTGTTGGTCGACATTTTGACGGTCGTTATCACGGTGCTTGCTTTGTATCGTTTGGAAAAATTGCCCAAGCCTCAGCTGACTTCGCGTTTTTATCGCTGGCGAAACGCTTTGATTGCAGCGGCAATGGGTTTGATTGTGACGCTAATGATGCTGGCCAGTTTAAGTCAGCCGTTTAATCGTTTCTTGAGCGAGTTTTATATTGCGCATGCCAAAACATTGGC
Source organism: Gammaproteobacteria bacterium CG11_big_fil_rev_8_21_14_0_20_46_22 (assembly GCA_002796245.1). Lineage (NCBI taxonomy): Bacteria > Pseudomonadati > Pseudomonadota > Gammaproteobacteria > Gammaproteobacteria bacterium CG11_big_fil_rev_8_21_14_0_20_46_22. Next base: position 211,021 of record PCWT01000048.1, read on the forward strand.
GCACGGTCAAAACGTTGTGAATGTTATTTTGGTTGATTTTCGTGCGTTTGATACCTTGGGTGAAACCTTAGTCGTCGCGATGGCAGGCTTAGGTGTTTATATTTTATGGTATCGCTTATTGGTGAGAAAGAAATCATGAACTCCTTGATTTTGCGCGTAGCCAGTGGGTTCTTAACGATATTAATGCTGTTGTTTGCATTATTTATTTTATGGCGCGGTCATAATAATCCAGGCGGTGGTTTCATTGCTGGTTTAATTGCTTCAGCAGCATTAGGCTTATACACCATGGCCAATGGCGTTGAGAAAGCGCAACGCTTGATCCGATGGCCAGTGTTTTACTACTTAGCCACGGGCATTACGATCAGTGTTGTCGCAGCGGTATCGCCGCTATTTTTAGGCCAGCCTTTTTTTACCGGGCTTTGGTTTGGTGCATCTTGGTTTTCGGTTGGCACCCCGATGCTTTTTGATATAGGGGTGTTTTTAACCGTTGTTTCTGCCGTATTGATGATGATATTTGTGCTGGAATCTAAGCCGGAGAGCGATTAGTGGAAGTGTTATTGGCTTGGGCAAGTGGTATTTTGGTTGCTATTAGCGTGTACCTTTTGCTCAATCGAAATCTCATTCGTGTATTGTTTGGCATCATTTTAATGAGCACCGCGATTAATATTATCATTTTTACCTTGGGTCGTCTCTCACGCAATCAGGCGGTCTTTGTTGAAAATCCTCACCTAAAGCCACTTGATTGGTATGCCAATGCCCTACCTCAAGCTTTAATATTAACAGCCATTGTGATCGGTTTTGGCTTGGCCGCTTTTGTTTTGGTTTTGGTGACACGCAGTTGGCAAGATCTGGGTACGATGGACGCGGATAAATTGCGTGAAAGTGAGGTGGGGGATTGTGACTAATATGTTGCTCGTACTTCCTACTTTAACGGCTATCATTTCCACGATTGTATTGTTGTTTTGTTGGTTTAAACCGGTTTATCAGCGAGTGTTTAACCTTATCGGCACACTCGTTTTCTTTATATTTTCTTTGCTTCTTTTTTTAAACGTTCGCCACCTTGGTTATTTAAGTCTGAATATTGGTGGTTGGAGTGCACCCTATGGCATTAGTTTATGTGCGGATAAGCTTGGTGCATTAATGCTTTTGCTTACGGCCATTGTGGGGTTGTTGATTGCTATTTACAGTTTTTCTGATATCGACCAGGCTGATATCCATGCTGGCTTTTACCCTGCGTTCCAGGTTTTATTGGTGGGCTTGGCCGGTGTTTTTTTAACGGCCGATTTGTTTAATTTATACGTTTGGTTTGAGGTCATTCTCATCAGCTCATTTATTTTGCTGATTTTGCGCGGCGAGAAATTCCAACTTGAAGCCGGTATTAAATATGCGGTGTTGAACTTAGTGGCGACATTGTTTCTTTTAACCGCGATTGCTTTTTTGTATGCACAAACTGGCACGCTAAATATGGCTGACCTATCTGTTCGAATCGCGAGCAATATGCACCCGGGGTTTATTCGCGTGATATCCGTTTTTTTTGTGATTGCTTTTGGTATGAAGGCGGCAGTATTCCCTTTGTATTTTTGGTTGCCAGCTTCTTACCATACGGCGCGTCATGGTGTGACCGCCTTGTTTGCTGCTTTGTTAAGCAAGGTAGGTATTTACGCCTTGCTGCGTAGTTTTACATTATTGTTTCCCTCCAGTTTTAGTTTGTCGCATGAGCTTCTCTTGATTCTAGGATTGTTGGGTTTGATTTTAGGCCTTATGGGTGCGATTGCGCAGACACGTTACAGAAAAGTATTGGCTTTTTTGCTGCTTGCACATATTGGGTTTATCTTAATGGGCTTGAGCTTGATGAACCGTTGGGCTATCACTGGTAGTGTGTACTATATGATGCAACATATATTGCTTATCGCGATGCTCTTTATGATGGCGGGCTTGATTAAACGTTACCGACAAACAGGCATCAGTTTGTTTCGCACTCGACCAGGGTTGTCGGCACTGTTTTTTATTGCGGCTCTAGCGTTATCAGGTGTGCCGCCTTTTTCAGGATTTTGGCCAAAGCTGGCGCTGATCAATGGCGCGATCTCTGCAGGCTTTGCTTGGCTTTCTTTGGTTTTTTTAAGCAGTGGGCTTGTCACCTTGTATGTGATGTGCAGGCTTTGGAACAATGTATTTTTACGCGAAGTAAAGTACGTTGAAGCCTCTTCACTGATTAGCCCACAGGCTATGTGGGCCTCTGTGCTTATGTGTTTTACCCTGGTGCTAATCTTGTCGCTTGATCCCGCACCTTTTTATCATTTTAGCGCGCAAATTGCAGGGCAACTCTTGCACCCGCAGGGGTATATCCACCAATTGTTGGGAGGGGCGAATGATTAAGCGTGCTGTATATGGCCTTTTTTTCTGTGTCTATGTTCTGTATGAGCTGATTATTTCAGCGTTCAAGGTGGCCAAGATTACTATAAGCCCTAAGTTGTCTATTCGCCCAGGCGTCATTGCGCTACCCATTCCTGGCGACACGGATCTTGAAATTACCCTATTGGCGAACTTGATTACCTTGACACCGGGCAGCTTAAGTTTAGATGTTTCACCCGATAAGAAAGTGCTCTACATTCACAGCATTGATATTGATGATCCCGATACACTTCGCGATGCAATCAAACGCAAATTAGAACGGCGTATCAGGAGGCTTGTATGATAAGCGCATTTTTTATTCAAGCCTCTGTTTGCTTAATCTTGTTGGCATGTGCATTAACGCTATGGCGATTGATGACAGGGCCTAGCTTGCCAGATCGTGTGATGGCATTTGATTTGTTTTCTATCTTGCTTATGTGTTTAATCGCACTCTTTTGCTTTATTACTGCTAATGGTATTTATTTGGATGTGATCTTGGTGCTGGCTTTGCTCGCTTTTGTCGGCACGCTTGCATTTTCTCAATTCATCGAATGGCAATTAAGTAAGGGCAGACATCATGATTAATCTTGTCGCATCGATCATTATTTTTGTGGGTTCTTTATTTTGTTTATTAGCAGCAATAGGCGTGGCGCGCATGCCAGACATTTTATTGCGCATGCATGCCAGTACAAAAGCGGGCACGTTGGGAGTGAGTCTTGTGTTGTTAGGTACGGCTTTATCACTAAAAAGCGTGGGAATATGGTTAGAAATTGTAGTTACGATCATTTTTTTGTTTATTACGGGACCGATTGCAGCGCATGTTTTAGCGCGGGCAGCCTACATTATCCAGGTGCCGTTGAGCCCATTGACCCAGATTGATGAAATGCGTGAGCACTACACCGCTAAAAAACCTCCTTTAGAAGACGAACAATAAGCCATACTACTTAGCCCCTAAAAAAAGACAGCCGAATTTTTCAGGTAAATTTCCTTTTATAGTCTATAGTTTAGCTATAGCAGCAATAACGAATAAGGATATGCTCATGAAAGCCACGCTGGTGAAAAAATATTGGAAAGATGTGCGTGAAGAGATGCAAGCTCTGGCGCCTGAGTTTAGCAATATTGTTGATGCATTAAATCCAGGTGATGACTTGTGCTTCTATGAGGGTGTTTACCCCTACGGTGCTGAGGTTGTGAAGCAAGGCGTTTTGCAAGTGGCTAACCCGAAGGGTGATATTGTTCCCTATAACCACCCCACTATAGAGACTCATCTCTCAGAAGACTTGAGTTACAACTTGGGCTCAAACCCCTGTCTGTGTGTGCTCGAGAGTTGTTTAGAAGCCTACACCTATTTTGATGATCGCGTGATTCCTGCGTGTGATTATCTTCGCCCCGGTTCTTTTTCAGGTATTTGGCAGGTGTTGGGGCCGCAAGTCTCGCAGTACCCTGAGTTTTTGTGGAATCTTTCTTCGGGTTCGCGTTCTATTTTTATGTTGCCGAAAGTCTCTGAGGCGAATGCGAATAATAAACTCAAGCGGGCATTTTCACTGACGACCAATAAGCCTCGTAGCATGTTAGATCATTGGTATCTTTTTCGAGAAATGGCCTCGCACCCGGACTTTCCAAAACCTTGGCGTTCGCGAGTGTTATTTTTTTCCGGGGAATGGTTTAAGCAGCTTGAAGACCCTGCTTGGCATGAGTTTCAGCGCTATATTCTCAAAAAAGCATGGTTTAGTAGTGAGTTTTGGCGAAACCAGTTTGTTTGGAATATCGTGTTTTCTTCTGTTCAAAAAAACCGACAAATTAAATCCAGCGCCCATATTATTAATACAGTGCAACACCTCATTATTATGGCCGCAGGTTTTATGCCAGGTTTTGCACCTGCCCTGGATGATTCGGCAGCGCCGGTGTCCAGTTTGCAGCAGGTCTACCTGGATATTTATAATCTAAGAAACTATGCGCCAATTTTAATGCAGCCGCATTGTTTATCCTTTGAGGATAATGCTCGACCGGTTTATTACTCTTTGCATTACCCCACTGCGGGCACATTCTCACCAAAAAGTAGCGGGCACAGCAGTACCATTTCCGATCTTTATGAAGTGAAGATGATTATGGATAAGTATTTGATGGAAATGCGCTCAGGAAATATTCATTTAAGCGATACGCTGATTGCTAAAACAGCCGAGGCGGCGGCTTTCAGCTTCTTTCATAGTGATACGGAGATGTATCACGATGTGAAGCCCAGTGAGGATATTCCAAAAGAAGACCCTAGTTTTAAACAAGCTACGCCTAAAAATACCATTAGCGATGAGTTTCCAAATAACAGTAGTTTTGTGCGCGGTTGCATTCGTGTGGATCATTATTCTAAGTAACGCTGTTTTAGCGATCTGATGCTGTGCGCTTGCCGAGTATACTGGGCTCATCATCATTAAAGTTGCTCTCGCCTAGTCCCGCGGTAAGTGCAGCTTGTGCTTCGGGTGAAAGGCTTGTGCGAAAAAAGCAGGGGTAATCGTATGCGGCTTTAAAGCGCTTAATCGCATCCGGTTTGTATTTCTCCCAGGGCTTTTGTGAAAGGCGTCGGGCTTCCATTTCTCGGTTATTAACCGAGAGCATCGCGTCGGATTCGTCATAATTTGCTGCGAAAAACCAGTCGAGTAATTCATCCCATGTGTGAAACACTAAGGCCTGTGGAGCCGGATCGTTTTGGAATAATTCATCGATCAAAGAGGAGTAGTCCATATAGGCGGTTGATCGCACTGGAATAGTGTATGTACCATGCTGATTAATTTTTTTCTCGAAAGCTGCTCGCCCATTTCTTACGGCTGGAAGCAGCAAAAGGCAGAGTTTGCCCGCAAAGTTATTGTGACCAGATTCTCCGAGAAAAAGATTTTTGTAATCGGTGATTTTTTTTCTAAGGCTTTCTGCAACGAAATAAGCTGTATAGGCAGCTTCTTCACTTTCGGGTGTTTTAAACTTCATATATAAAAATTTAAAATCTGGTTTTCGTGGTGGTTTATTAACAAATTCTTTCCGAACCTCTTGTTTCAATACTTCCACGCTGAGCCGATGACACACTTCTGTTTTGATTCCTTTGTTGCTGAGAAAGGGTTGTCTTTGATTGATCTCACGTGCAAGGTTGGGAGGGATGCTGGGGCGACCAAGGAATTTAACATCTTTAACAATGCTATTTTCTATTGTGATAGTGATGGTGTTTTTATTTCCGTAGCCTTCTAGGCACTTATCTGTATTGGTAAAGGTGTAGTCTGTCATGTGGTTACGCCGCCTCTTCTTTTCGTTTATTTAGCCCAAGTTGGATTAGAAGGGTTAATATTAAAAGAATCACGCCAAAGCCTATCGAAATCAGCACCAGATTATCAATGCCAGTGAGTTGGCCTTGTGCGTTGCGACTCAAGAAGATACCGGAAACGGTGGCGGCTGTGGCCGCTGTAAAATTTCGCACGGCGTTTTGTGCGCTCATAAAGGCCGGTTTTTCTTCGTGTTGTGGAATTAGGCTTGTCTGTACTGAGACAATCGTTCGTCTCGCACTGGCAAAAAACATAAAGCCACACATAAACACCAGCACAGGTATGCTTTCGTAAAAAATGCCAAGCATTAAAAAGATAAATACCATCACAGAGATAAACAACATTAAGCGTGGTATGGAATAGCGATCGGCGCCTAAGCCGGCTAGGTAGGTGCCAACGATGGCCAGGCTGCCTGATAAAAAATAAAGTAATGACAGCTCGGTCAAGCTGATCCCGCGATTAAGCACGTAATAGTTCGCAAGGTTGGGCACTAGAAAAAAATTGGTGCCCATCGATAGGCCAACGGCGGCAAAACCAAGCCAGTTGATGTTTTTTTTCAGTAAGTCTTTAACGCGGCTATGTTGAATTTGAGTATTGAGTTTTGGAATCGCGAGCTGGCTCACGATGATTGAGAGCAAAGCAATCATTGCGCAGACGGTGAAAAACACAGCGCGCCAGCCAATCAGTGAGGCTGAGTAAATGGATATCGGTGTGCCTAGACACATTACCAGCGTAATGGATGACATCATAAACCCCATCGCTTTTCCGCGGCGTTCCGGCGGCACGCTTTCGGTGACGAGCGTGCCAGCCATGGATGCCATGCCGCCGCCAAAGAGTCCTGCGATGATGCGTGCAATCACTAGGCTATCGGCATCCCAAGCCAGCCCTGTTAAAGCGGTGCTGATGGCGAGCCCGAGCAGTGTCAGAATCAGTAATTTTTTTCGAGAGACACGGGTGAGCAAGCGTGCAAATAGCAGGCTACTGCAGCCGGCGGCATACATATAAATGCCGGCAACGGTGCCAATGAGTGAGACGTGCACGTGTAATGTTTCAATAAAGTAAGGCGACAGTGGAATGACAATCGCAAAATCGAGGATATGAATAAACATCATCCAAAAGGCAAGCCTGACGATATGTTTTTCAGTCATGTGTATTTCTCGTTTTTTTTAGTTCGTCGTTGCCGGGACAGGATTAAGCCTCGGCGTGTGCTTGGTGCTCTAGTGCATCTGTATTGAGCCGCGGGCCGGCATCACCTTGTATGTAATGCAAACGGCAGGTTGACACATAGCGATCATTGCCGCCAATTTCAATCGTCTCGCCTGTCGTCACTTTTTGGCCGGATTCATCCACGCGCATATTCATCGTCGCTTTTCGGCCGCAGTGGCAGATTGTTTTAATTTCCGCGATCTCTTCGGCGAGTGCCAGTAAATATTTGCTGCCCTCAAACGGCTCGCCGGTAAAATCCGTGCGCAAACCATAGGCGAGCACCGGACGTTTGCATTCTAAGGTGACCATGGCGAGTTGTTCAACTTGCGCTTTAGACAAAAATTGCGCCTCATCGATCATCAAGCAAGTGACTCTCGGGTTATTAGCCACCGCCTCTTTAGCATGGGTTAAAAAATTAAAATCCGCACCGTAGCTGACGGCATCAGCGGCCAGGCCTATGCGTGAATGGATATGTCCTTGCTTGAAGCGGTCGTCAAAGCTTGGCGTGTATAAGAGGGTTTCCATACCGCGCTCATTGTAGTTGTAAGAGGCTTGCAGCAAGGTGGTGCTTTTGCCGGCGTTCATCGCAGAGTAGTAGAAGTAAAGCTTGGCCATGCGAGTATCCTATTGAGGCTTTGGAAAGTCTATCATACGGGTAGCCATTCACTAAGGTATAAAGGCAATTTTTGTGTGCTCTGTGGCTCTATGTTCAATGGGTTGCCGCTTAATATGATGCTGTTTGACGGGCTATAAAGCGCCAGAAATTTCTCTAGGCTTTTGGCCTTGGTGACGTGACCCGCTTTGACTTCGATTGGGGTGATACTGTCGCTTAGTAGCGTGATGAATTCGATTTCAGCGCGATCTTGTTGCCAACAAAATAGTTTGTGACTGTTTTTGTTAAGCATTTGCGCGACGAAGTTTTCGGCAATATACCCTTTATATGAGCCGAAATCGTAATCTAAAATGCTTTTAGCGGGGGTGTCATTCATTGCATTGAGTATACCCACATCAAAACCATACAGTTTGAATAGGTTTTCTTTGGCTTGTGCGTTTAGTGGCATTTCAATGTGTCGAATGATCGGCGTTTGTAAGACTAGCCCTGCTTTCTTTAGCCAGTCGATCGCGCCGTGTAAGCGTTCGGCATGTTGTATACCGGGTATGACATCTTTAAATTGAAAGCGCGGGGCTTGTGAGTTGTGTGTTCGAGCCAGCTGCCGAGGGATGGATTCAAAAACACGCTGAATATGCAGAGCATTTTGCGCGCCGGCGTGTTTGGCGATATCGGCGTAATAACTTTTGATCAGTGTGTCTTGCTTGTTGCGTGCCTGCTCAAACGCGTTAAAAAGAGAATGCCGGTTGTCAACGAAGCATTGCACAACTTCGGGTAGGCCGCCCGTAATAAGGTACCACTTAAAGCGTTCCCATAGTTTTTCGTGTGCGGTGATAGGCAATGTGTGGTTCATTTTTGCAAGCTCGCAAGCGTTTAGCAGTTGATCTTCTTCTAGTGCTAATAAAAACTCAGCAAAACTCATGGGGTGCAGATGCAGTAAAGAGACCTTGCCCACGGGGAACGATCCGGGTGTGAGTGAAAGGCCAAGTAAAGAGCCGGCGCAAGCGAGAGCGAGCTCGGGCATTTGTTCCGAGAAATATTTTAGTGAGGTAATGGCTTTGGGGCAGGCTTGGATTTCGTCAAAAATGAGTAGATCCTTTTGCCGGTCAATCGGGGTTTCTAGGGTGAACTCAAGCTCGGTGATGATGCGCTCGGGGCTCAAATCGGCCTCGAAAATACCCTCTAGTCCTGGATTTTCTTCAAAATTAAGGTAGTGGCTCCGCTTAAAACGATTGTGTCCAAACTCGTTCAGTAGGTAGGTCTTGCCGCATTGGCGAACCCCCATAATAATCAATGGCTTGCGTGATCTCTCGGCCTTCCATTGTTCTAACTGCGATAAAAAATGGCGTTTCATGAGTGTATTTTTACCCGGCTTGTCATTTTTTACAAGCAAAAACTGACAAACCTATCACTTTTTACAAGCTGAAAATGACAAATCTGTCACTTTTTACAAGTTGAGCCGCTTGCCTCGACCAGGGTGCGATTAAAAGTGTAGGTTTTCATGCCGCTTTTCTTTCTTCCCAATAATCATTCCACTGTCCATTGGCGCG
>PCWT01000049.1:0-51911 GCA_002796245.1 Gammaproteobacteria bacterium CG11_big_fil_rev_8_21_14_0_20_46_22
CCTTTAGACAATCCCTTTGGGGCTAAAGTGTTACCGATGTGTCCGGTATAATCTGTAACCTATGTCTCCGGTACAGACCTAAGAGCTTTGGCGCGCCCGGAAGGATTCGAACCTCCGACCCCCTGGTTCGTAGCCAGGTACTCTATCCAGCTGAGCTACGGGCGCGCGTAAGCCGTGAATTATACGGAGATTCTTGGGTTTCGCAAGAGGTTAATTTTGTTATTCTAAGGGTTAATCACAAGGAGGTTCGCATGAAGATAACGTTGATAGGTTTGGGAAATATGGGCAGTGCGATTGCGACTCGGCTGCTTCAGGCCGGTTTTGATCTAACGGTGTATAACCGAACAACCAGAAAAACTGAGGCCTTGGTTAAACTCGGCGCCAAGACGGCGGATACCGTAGAACAAGCGGTTCGAGAAGCCGACATTATCATGAGCTGTTTGTTTGACGATGCTTCCGTGATTGAGCTTTCAGAAACTTTGTTCAGCAGTGCTACACAGGCTAAAACCTATATTGCAACAGAGACTCTTTTGCCCGACACCAGCAAAACCTTGGCCAAAAAGTACTCGGAACATGGCCTTAATTATGTTACCGCCTGTTGCGTGGGCGTGCCGCCTGCGGCATTGCGTGGCGAGCTTGGTGTGCTGTTTGGCGGTCCGCGAGAAGACTATGAGGCCCTAAGGCCTATTTTTGCCGCCTATTGCGCCATGGACAAAAAATACACGCATGTTGGGGCAACGCCTTTTCTGGCAAATGTGCTAAAGATAGCCACAAACTACATGCTCTATTCTGCCATTGAAGCCATGGGTGAGGTGCATGCGTTCACAGAGTCTGTGGGCCTTGATAAGGCACATCTGCGCGAGTTGTTTGAAAGCATTTATCAGCACAAGGGGTTTTTGTTATACGCCGATCGCATTATCAACGAAGATTTTGAGCAGGTGAACTTTAGCCTTGCAGGCGGCATCAAAGACGCAAAGCTCTACCAAAAAGCGTTTCTCGATCAAGGTGTAAGCCCGGATATTTTAGCCGTCACCGAAAAGCACCTCTTGTCGGCTCAAGCTTCAGAGGCCGATAAGCACAAAGACTTCTCGGTGTTCTCTCAAGGCTCGAAGCTCAAAAAGGCATAAGCCTTTGACTTTGAAGATCATCTCGCTATACTAGCGGGCTCAAATCGCGGAGAAGTGGCCGAGTGGCTGAAGGCGCTCCCCTGCTAAGGGAGTATGGGGCCAAAAGCTCCATCGAGGGTTCGAATCCCTCCTTCTCCGCCAGAATGCACAAATACTAGGCAGCAATATGGCTGAAAAATCAACTGACTAGTTGTGTTGCTTGCTTTGGTGCGTTGCCTGGCGTCGCTTCATATAGAGTTCAAAAACGCCCTTTTTACGCCCGCAAGTTTAGACCGTAGAAAATGTGTTAAATTAAGATGCCTTGTTGTATATAGGAATAAAAATTAATGACAACGATTGGTTTTGCTCTAGGATGCTCTTCACAGAAACTGATCAAACCCTTTAAGGTTCCTTACTAAACCTTCATTGCGAATTTCTTCTGTTAAATAAATATCAATATAAGCTTGTAAATAATCATTAATGACTTGTGGTTCTGCATCATAGTGGCAAGGAATTAACCCGTGTTAAAGGGCCTTTAATAAATCAAAATGCTTAATTTCAGAAAAAGTTAGAGGACATAAATGATATATCCATGCTCGCCCAATCTCGCAAGCGCACCCTTAAAAGCTACGAGCTTAAAGATACGGCTCAATAAAAAGCCCTACCTCAATCGCGCGTAGTAGCTTGAGGTGATAATCGTATTCAATATTGGCGTAGCGCCTACCCTGGCTGTGCATAGCTTGTGTCAAGGACCATTTTTTCATCAGCACTATCAATTTTTCGAGGTCAATATAGTGGGCAATATCCGTTGAGCGCCAATGATGCAGAAGATCGATGATAAACTCTTTTCGATTATCCAACCAATAATACCAATTTGCAGACTGCATACCTCGGCTAGTTCGATCAAGCACACAATCGGGCATCAAACCTTTCAAACCTTCCCGGACCAGCAAACGACTTCTTCCCGTAGGATCTGTAAAGATGGTGTCGGGTACGCGCAAAAAAAACTCAACGATACGTCGATCTAAGGTGGGATCGATATGCGCAACACCGTGAAGACAACGAATAGCCGTATTAACCGGCGTTACAAAATCACAAAAAGCAGTGCGATAATAGCTACCTCGGTCACGGTGCTGCCTGTAGTGTCTTTTACCCTCCTCTTCAGCATAATGGGAAAGCAAGTCAATCGATGCGACAAATTCGGGATGGATAGCAGAAAAAGACGCCCAAGGACTATAACGTTTACGCTGATAATAGCGATACGGTTTACGCGCCAGTGCGCGAACGCTATGTTTTAAAGAGAACTCTCCCGTTTTTTTTGTTGGATAAATAGGCCATGAAATGGTGCTATTACCCGCTTGACCGGTCAGCAAATAACTGAGCCCTAAAGATTGCGCGAGCAGCGCCGCATCAAACATCCACAGCATGTTTGATGGATTTAATGGTGGCTGATCCATGAAAGGATGTAGCGCTTGCGTATAGTGAAACAAGGGCTTTTCTGTGTCGATATAATGCAGCTTGATATTAGGGTTAAAGCGAGCGGCTGCCTCTATGTAAAAACGATCATCGTACGACCAATTGCTTTTTGCAATGACCTTTTTTTCGTATTTCGGCACATGAGCTAAAGCATGAACCGTGTGGTTTCTGGGTTCTAAATACGCTGCGGATAAATTTGTGACAGAAGTCGAGTCCAAGCCACCACTTAAATGGCTTGCCACCGATTGTTTTCCGCGTAAAGAATCGGCGATGACCTCTTGATAAAGCTTACGGAAAGTTTGGTAGTAATCCACCGTTTGATTAAGCACTAGAGGATCGGCTGCAATTTTAGCCGGATCCCAAAAGCTTGATGTAACGATTTCGCCACTGGGTTTAAAGTGTAAGCATGTCGCTGACGGAACTTTTTTAATGGATGAGAAAAAAGTGTTCGTCTTATCAGGCGTGATCAAGGCTAAAAACTTAGCGATAGAAACAGGATTAAGCTGGCTTGACACCCCCTGTACTTCACGTAATGACTTAATGTTATTCGAAAAATACACCTCACCGTTTAAGCCGGCGGCATAATAGAGTGAATATTCGCCGACATAGTCTTTCGCAGCCATAAGCGTGCGTTTGCACTTATCCCAAATAAGACAGGCAAACCCGCCTATTAAGCGGCTAAAACAAGTGTCTGAATTATCCAAATAAAGCATTGCAATGCATTTTGCATCACAATCATGGGTATTTTTCGGCTGCATTAAATGAGAGTCGGCAATCACATGGACTCGATCATTTTCAAATACACTGACAAACCCATGGGTGTGCTTACCCCCACTGGAATGTATGGATGAAAAACGATGTGCTAAATGTGTATAAGCGGCAAGAAAGCGGGTCATGTTCAGGAAAAACTAAGAATGCTGTGTTGCGCCATCAGCCCCATCACCGCCAGCATTTGCTGTTTTCTCAACAGATAGAGATTTTATGCTAGGTTTGCTCCATGTATTCATATTGCTTGTCTTATCTAGGGTATCCAACATTTTTTCTCCAATAAATTTGAGCTGGGTTATTCACGAAGGCAGATCATCGAAGCCACCCGCATCAGCACCGAGCCCTACCCCATTAGAGGTTTCCATCAGCCGCATTTTCAGCAAAACAGGGCTGCTCCAGCCAGTCTTTAAGTTGATTTTGTCTATAAAATTTACTTTTTCCTTTGCCTTTCTCAGCGCCAAGCTATCATGTCAAGCAAGCAGCTTGCTTGTCAATAAGCGCCTTGGTTTATTGCCGGATAAAATTATAAAACCTATCTAGGGGGTAAAGCAAAAGGTAATACACGCACACCTTGATACGATGATTGGGCGACAAATAAAACAGTATTTTCTGTGCGACTTTCGATACATACCTAACGGGCACCGAGCCTTCGTTAAAGCGACTCAACGCGACGCGTTTTCGCAAAAACCACTCGCCATTTAATCGCGCATAGGCTTCAAAAGCTTGCAAGCCAAACACATGGTAAGCCAAGAAAAAGGCTTCGCTAACAAAGCGGGATAAGCCCTTGGAGTGTGCCGCGGCGAGCAGCTGCTCTGGGGTGAGATTTTTTGTCTTCATGAACACAAGTACATCCAAAAGCCATCGCGCACGCGACCAGCTGTGCCTCGCAGCGTGGATCATTAAATACAGTGCATTAAGCTCGTCGCTTAACACAGAAAAATTACGCCCCTGAAAATTGACCGTTGACAGCCCCTCTGGCGATGGAAAAGGCTGGCTATACGCCACATGATCCATCGTTCGCCAATGCAGCTCGACACGAAACGGTGAGCCAGGATGATGGTACACCGTATCTTTTTGACCCAAGGTTTTTCGCTTGGCATACCTGTGCATCGTTTTAATCGAACAATCGGTGGTATAACCCAGCTGAGTCATGCAGATATGCGCTTTTTCAATCTCGGATGGCGGCACTAAAAAATCAATATCGCCTGAATAGCGCAACAGAGTATCACCAAATAATTGCTTGCCGAGCAAAGGTCCTTTGAGAAAAAGGTGTTTGACACCGACGTCTAAAAGGGATTGCTGTATCTTGCATAACTCAGCCGAAAGCTGAAGCTGCCCAAATATAATTTTCTTTGACGCAGCATGAAATTGACTAACAGTCTCTTCGTTTAACGTGTGTTTATAAACCCGTATAAAATAATGATTCACAATGAGCAGCAAACGGTGCTCTTGAGCGAGAAACAATAGCTTTTGGTAATCGAGCTGATCCAGGGAATCCTGAAAAAAAGCGTCTTCTTTGGTGGAGCCGCAAGCTTTTCGGCAGCACGCCCAGAGCAGATTTTCTTCGATGGCGTAATGATTTTTCAGCATAGTTTAGGGGGTGTCCCTAAACCCGTCACTGGGCTGCAAAACAAGCTAAATGGCAAAAATGAACAAAGCTTCTCGTTAAATATGTCCAATATTCGCCTCAAACCTTTATTCATTTTCCCTCACTCATCTTGCTTTTCGCGCCCGTTGAGAGCTTAGGGACATGCCCTAGTATCCATTCCAAGTTTGGATAATAAAGCACCCCCAATTTTCGTCAACAAATTCTCTAAAACATTTTTCTGAAACTTTTTTGCTAACTGTAGTAGAATAAAAACTGACGCAAGGACTGCAGAATCATGAATAAACAAACCCATACACAGATTTATCACTACCGCGCCTTTGGTTTGCGCATCGCCAGTGACTTGCCGTTTCTTGAGTTATCGCATGCAGCCGATGACGGCACACCACCCGATGTCAGCTTGATGAAAACCGACAAGCTAATCAAACAAGAAAACAGCCCGCAGTCTTTTTACTTGTCTGTTCCTACTGTGGCTGACTTTTGGGTTCAGCGGGGGGCATCGATCAGCTATCACCCTCACCCCAGCGTGAGTCAAGATAGCCTGCGCTTATTTATTTTGGGCTCCTGCATGGGTGCGCTCTTACAGCAGCGCGGCGGCATTATCTTGCATGGCAACGCGGTATCAACCGACGGAAAACATTGCAAAATTTTTGTCGGTGAGTCAGGCGCAGGAAAATCCACCCTGGCTTCTTGGTATTACCTTCAGGGCGCAAAAATACTGGCTGATGATGTGTGCTTGATTACGATCAGTGAAGATGGGCAGGCTTACGTGATGCCAAGCTACCCTCAGCTTAAGCTGTGGCAAAAAAGCGCCGACTTATTAGGCGTTGACACAGCACCGTTGCGTCAATTACAAGAGAACTACCCCAAGTTTGCTGTCCCAACCGACGAACAATTTATGCCAACGCCCCTGCCCTTTACTGAAATCAATGAGATTGTTCCAACAGTAGAGCACAGCGTAAAGCTTCAAGGCTTGGAGAAAGTGAAATCGCTGATACAGCACTCTTATCGCTACCCTTTTATTGAAAAAATGGGTCTGATGTCACACTATCATCACAAGCTTTTACAGCTTGCAAGCTGTGTGAATGTTAATCGTGTTCCGAGACAATCGCTGCATAGGTCCCCACAACCGTGTAATCTTGTTCTGGTTGATAACCAATAACCCAGGTATCCCCACAACGCACCCAGGCATGAGCTCGCCACTGATTGCGATCGTCTTTTAACATGCCAAAATACAAGGTGTGATTGTACCCTCTTTTCTTTAGTAAATAATGCACCGTTAAGGCTTGCTCTAAGCAGCGCACTTTCCAAGGGAAATAGTTTTTGAGTTTAAAGACAAAACGCGCCAGTGTTTTGAGTTCTCGCTCGTTATACGCAGGGGTTTTCAATGTTTCAGCTTGAAAAATACCGCAAGCCTTGGACCAGGTTTTACATGGCGTGCAAAAAATTCTAAACGTTGACACGGCAATCGTTAGCCAAATGGCGACATAACTGGGCATGTTGAGCAAATGTCGTTTCATGCAAGCGGCCTTGTAAAATAGTGTGGTCATATATTATGCGTATTAACAAGTCTAAATGTAAAACATTTTTTAAG
The DNA here is from genome assembly GCA_002796245.1 of Gammaproteobacteria bacterium CG11_big_fil_rev_8_21_14_0_20_46_22. NCBI lineage: Bacteria > Pseudomonadati > Pseudomonadota > Gammaproteobacteria > Gammaproteobacteria bacterium CG11_big_fil_rev_8_21_14_0_20_46_22. The sequence goes on from PCWT01000049.1 coordinate 6,551, forward strand.
TGGCGTATGTGCTGCTATGATCTAAGCTTCTTAACTCAAGGACTCAGATGATGAGAGCGACATTCGCACAGCCGCCTTGGTGGGTTTACTCCACTGCTTTCGTCATGTCATTTAATGGCGGGTACATCAATTCCGTCACGCTGGTCAGCATTTTGCACAGTACGGTAGGCTATGTGACGGGCAACCTCACACTCGCAGGTGACGCATTTCAACAAGGGCATTTTCCACTTTTCTCTCACTTGATCACATTAGTGCTGTGTTTTTTATTTGGCAGCATCATTAGCGGAATGCTGATTAAAAGTGAGCATTACGCACTGGATAGGCGCTATAGCGCGAGTCTCGCCTTGCAATTTATGTTTGTGCTTGTGGCGATGATTCTGCTCCTGCACGACGACACCCTTGCAAGCTATTTACTGGCTGGCGCGATGGGGATGCAAAACGCGATGACAACCCACTATGGGTCTGCGCTGATTCGCACCACACACATGACCGGTACCACAACAGACCTAGGTCTGCTTATCAGTCGGTGGATCAAGGGACATGCTGTAGAGCCCTGGAAAGCCTTGCTATACAGTGTGCTGATAGGCGGCTTTCTCATTGGGGCAATGAGTGGAACCTTGTGCTACGCTTTCATTCAGGCGTGGGCACTTTTTCTGCCTCTGTTGATATACGCTGCTATGCTATATCTGCAGCAACAAAGGCAGTGTATTAAACATTAAACAAGCATCTGGACTTTTGCTTCACACCCGTTTTCTTGCTGATTACTTAGTATGGAGTAACAGCTCAAATTATTTGGGTAGCGAATCACTTTAATTGAATCCAGAAAAAGCATTTGTTTCTCAAGCTGATGAACCTCATAGCAATTGTGTGTTGAAGGGTCACAAATAGCAGCGTCGTCATTCCAACTCTTGGGATCATTCAGATCGCCCTGTGTTCGGCCGATCAGTAATACCACGTGATCTGCATGCTTAAACTGTATGAGCTCAAGCGATGTATTGATTCTTTGGTCGTTATTCAGTTGTTGAAAAGCTAGACAGGCTTGCATTTCGCAAGAACCTAGCCTATTTACCAGAGTGAGCTTTGCAATCTCCATTACTCTCTCAGCAGTGGTAAGCCGCTTGAATGGGTGTTGACGAGAAAAAAATAAGCAGCAAGGATAAGACCGATACAATTCGAGTGTATCGGGCCCGGTGGGCTTTAGAAACCCAAATTTTCTCTTAATGTCTTTCAAGAGACGGTTTATCTTTTGGCCAAACGATTTCTCAAGTGATGTGACATCACCTAGATTTTGCACAGTTTTGTCACCGAATACTCCGCTGACATAGTCTGGTGCAAAACCCTTACCACTGTTTTTTCGTTGGCGGAATCGGCTATCGACTTCATCAGAAAGCTGTGCTGTCTCAAACCCATGAAGCTCAGTACATAAATAGATAAGTAACGGTGTATGGGCGGAACGAATACCCTTTTGTTCAAAATCCTTGATCACAGATTGCGCAATCGCTAAAGGAGTCATAAGTAATCCAAGAAAGGGGCTTAAAAGCCCCTTTTATCAAACGTTATTCTTGAGTGTCGCCCGTTTCCGTGGTTTCCTCAGGCGCGGTTTCATTTAAAATGCGCTGGTAAATTTCTTCGCGGTGCACCGATACGTCACGAGGCGCGTCCACCCCTACACGAACCTGGTTGCCTTTAACACCTAAAACAGTAATCGTCACATTGTCACCGATGACAATGCTTTCTCCGATACGGCGAGTTAAAATGAGCATGAGGTAATCTCCCTAGTTATGATTTTTTTGATATCCATTATGCAAGCAGGGTGGCCCCGCTTACGGGTATAAATTATACGCAGCTTTTATTAAAGAAACCTTAAAAGCATCTCTCGAAATCAAGCTGCCACACAAACTGGGTAAAGAGGTATCAATAGAAGATCAAGCCTGGCCCAGCAATCGCAACATTTCCTTGTAAACAAGCCCTATGGGGACTCAATGAAATGCTGGTGCAACAGTGCAACTACCGATTCTAAGGCTTTTTCATTGAAAAGCAATGCTATTTTTTGCGGTGAGCTCATGATCAAATCCGGCACAACCAGCGCCTTGCGCATCACCCCTTGGAGCGCCAAAAAGTGACCATGATCCAAAGCATCCCCAATAATAGCCACCTCCGCACGATGCTGCTCCTGCGCACATTTCATCTGTGGCCAGCGGTGCAGAAAATCATTCATTAAGGGAGTCACCCGAGCAAAGTCATCGGCCTTAATCACCAGATTTAAAGTTAAACCATGACTAAAGAATTGCTGACTAATGTGCTGTATTTTAATGTTTTCTCTGGATATTATCGAAATGATCTCAGGCAGCTCACGTGCCGGTGACTGCGCCGAAAACGACAACAAGACCAAGCCACGTTGCTGGCTGACCGCGCTGACCTGGCTGGTCTGGAGCTGGCAGCGAACCGGGGCATCAACCAAGGTGCCTTCTGAACGATGAAAGCTTGACCTCACGCGCAGTGGCACATTCAAGGTTTTGGCAATTTTGACCGAATAGTGCTGCAAAACTTTAGCGCCAGAATCGGCCATCTGAAGCATGGTGTCAAAATCTAGCCGCTCGAGCTGCTTGGCCGACTCACACACACGCGGGTCTGCCGTGTAGACCCCCTCCACGTCGGTGTAAATTTGGCATTCATCAGCCTTTAAGGCATAGGCCAGGGCCACGGCAGTAGCATCCGAACCACCACGATCTAAGGTTACGATATCATTGAACTCGTTAATCGCCTGAAAACCTGTGACCACCGGTACCTTGCCTGCAGCCAGCAAGCGCTTGATGGCGTTCGTTTCAATCGCTTTGATTTGGGCATACTTGTGCTCATTACTGCCCAGTATTCGCACCTGGGCCGCTGTTAATGATTGCGCCGGACAGCCTTTAGCATTTAATTCAATCGCCAGCAAAGCCGCACTTTGCATTTCGCCAGTAGCCAATAGCGCATCGTGTTCACGCAGATTGGGTGTTGAGGCAATGGTGTGCGCAAGTGCTGTGAGCTGGTTGGTCATGCCTGCCATGGCAGAGACAACGACGAGGATATCATGCCCTTGCGCTTTGGCTTCGATAATCAGTTTGGCCACATGCACGATACGAGATAATGTGCCAACCGAGGTGCCGCCGAATTTTTTAACGATTAAGCCCATGGCGTGTTTAACTCAGCTGTGATTTTAACCACGGTAACATGTTTTTAAGCGCCTCATCCAGCTTTTCAGGCTGTGTGCCGCCCGCTTGCGCCAAGTCCGGTCTGCCACCGCCTTTACCGCCAACGGCTTGCGCAATCTCTTTGACCACATCGCCGGCTTTGATCGTTGACGTTAAGGCATCGCTCACGCCGGCAATTAGAGCCACTTTACCTTCAGCTGGCACGGATGCCAATACAATCACCGCAGGGTTCAGCTTGGCTTTAAACTTGTCCATCATGTCACGCAAAGCATTGGCGTCCGCCCCTTCGACATTTGCCAATAAGACATTGGCTTGCCCAATTTTCACCGCTTGATCGACCAGCGCATCGGCGGCCTGCATGGCTTGTTGTGTTTTTATGGCTTTTAACGTTTTTTCCGCCTCTTTGAGTTGCTCAACAAGCTCACGCGTTTTTGATACAAAGGTTTTAGGCGTGGCTTTAACGAGCTCTGAAGCTTCACGCAGATCATCTTCTTGTGTTTCAAGTAAAGCAATCGCTTCAACACCGGTTAACGCCTCAATGCGGCGCACACCGGCGGCAATACCGGATTCAGACACTATTTTAAATAAGCCGATGTCACCTGTGCGAGACGCATGCGTACCACCACAAAGCTCAATCGAAAACTCACCCATTTTTAACACGCGCACCAGGTCGCCATATTTTTCGCCGAACAAAGCCATCGCGCCCATATCTTTTGCACTTTGTGCATCGGTCTCGTGAGTTTCAATAAGATGATTCGCGCGAATGTGATCATTCACCACGCGCTCAACATGACGCAATTGCTCGTGACTCATCGCCTCATGATGTGAAAAGTCAAAGCGCAATCGTTCGTGCGTGACCAAAGAACCTTTTTGAACCACATGCTCGCCCAACACTTTTCGCAAAGCGGCGTGTAGCAAATGCGTCGCCGAATGATTTAAACGCATAGCCTGACGTTTTTGGCGATCCACTTCAGCCAACACACGGTCACCTGCTTTAAACTCACCGGCTTCGATATACGCAAAATGTAAAATAGTTTCGCCCTGTTTTTGCGTATCATGCACACGAATCACGCGTGCTTTTTCATCCGCATAGAGAAAACCGGTATCGCCAGCCTGACCACCTGATTCAGCATAAAACGGTGTTTTTTGAAGGGTTAATACAATTTCATCGCCGGCAACGGCTGCTTTTACGGCCTTACCGTCTTTAAATAAATGTGTGATATGACTGTCACTGCTTAAGCTGTCATAGCCGACAAATTCACTAGCTTGATCAACATCAAAACGATCACGCGAGGCTTTAAAGTGGCTGGCCGATTGCGATCTCTCACGCTGTGCCTGCATGCAAGCCTCAAAGCCTTTTTCATCCACCGTGTAGCCTTTTTCACGCGCGATATCATTGGTTAAATCCAACGGAAAACCGTAAGTGTCATACAACTTGAACACGACGTCGCCGGCAATCGCGCCACCTGCTTTTAAGTCTTTTAAATCGCCCTCCAGCACCTTCAAACCTTTGTCCAAGGTTTCAGCAAACTGTTGCTCTTCAATTTTCAGGGTTTGCTCGATAACCGCTTGTTTTTCGAGAAGCTCTGGATAGGCTTTGCCCATCGCATCACACAAGCTTTGAACCATTTTGTGGAAGAAGTTTTCACGAATACCCAGTTTATGACCATGACGAATGGCACGGCGAATAATGCGACGCAGCACATAACCCCGCCCTTCGTTCGAAGGTCGCACGCCATCTAAAATTAAAAAAGATGTCGAGCGAATGTGGTCTGCGATCACTTTCAATGAGTGTTGTTTATGGTCATCGATCTTTGCAAGCTTGGCTGCATCGGCGATCAATAAACGAAACTCATCGGTTTCATAGTTGGTGTGCACACCCTGCATCACCGCCGCAATACGCTCAAGGCCCATACCCGTATCGACTGAGGGTTTTGGTAATGGCGTTAATTCGCCTTTTTCATCGCGGTTAAATTGCATGAAGACCAAGTTCCAAATCTCGACATAGCGATCGCCATCTTCATCAGGTGAACCTGGCGGGCCACCAGCCACATCCTCACCGTGATCATAAAAAATTTCTGTGCAAGGACCACAAGGGCCGGTATCACCCATGGACCAAAAATTGTCTTTCTCTCCACAGCGTGAAAAACGCTCAGGGCTGATCTTCATGTCTTTCAACCAAATATCGGCCGTTTCATCGTCTTTGTCATACACCGTTACCCAAAGCTTTTCTTCAGGGATGCCCAGCGTTTCAGTGAGAAACCCCCAAGCCAGGCGAATGGCATCGTGCTTAAAATAATCGCCAAAACTAAAGTTACCCAGCATTTCGAAGAAGGTATGGTGGCGCGCGGTAAAACCGACATTTTCCAAATCGTTGTGCTTACCACCGGCGCGCACACAACGTTGGATGGATGTGGCACGTGTATAGGGCCGTGCTTCGTGGCCTAAAAAAACTTCTTTAAACTGCACCATCCCTGCATTAACAAACAGCAAGGTCGGGTCGTTAGCCGGAATAAGCGATGAGCTCGCCACGGAGGTGTGACCAGATTGTTCGAAATACGCCGTAAATTGTTCTCTAATCTTTTGTGCGCTAAGGTGCTGTTTCACGAAAAATACCCTGTCAATGTTGGTCAAGAAAGCTGCGATCATAACAAACTCTAGGAGCGGTTTCACGCTTTATTCAAGGCCTTGGCTGTGGTAAAGTGGCCGGCATACACAACGGGAGCAAGCCCCATGGCCTTAGATCGAAAATTTGTCAGCGAAGCCGATCGTTTTTTGAAACAATTTGATCAGGCGCACCCTGAACCCACTCCTAATCAAGAGCGTGAAATCATCAAGCACCGCGAGTTACACGAAAAGCGTGATAACACTGTTACCGACGATGCTTCTGATAATATTCTTGACGGGTTTTAAGCCTGCATTCATGAACCCAATGTAGCCTGTATATTGGGTTGAAATGCGAAGCATTGAAAACCCAGGTTTGCTCCCCCGGGTTATCGCTTCGCTCAACCCATATACAGGCTACGCCAACGACTTACTCGCCAGCTCATACACATCTTTAGACACACCCGGACGTTTTAAAATGGCCTCGAGTGCGGCTTTCATCATGGTTTGTTTGTCGGCGTCATAGCGCTGCCATTGTGTAAACGGTGCCATTAAGCGCGCTGCGGTCATTGGGTTAATACTATCAACCTTCATCACCACCTCACGCAACAGGGCATAACCCGCCTCTGTGTGAAAATGGACCGGGTTAAATTTAGCAAATGTAGAAATCAGTGCGCGCACTTTATTCGGGTTTTCAATATTAAACACCGGGTGATTCATCAACGCTTTTACTTGATCCAAGGCATCGGCTTTTTCACTCATGGCTTGTGCGGCTAACCATTTATCCATAACCAAGGTTTCTTTCTGCCATTGATCATGAAACGCTTGAATAGCCGCCTCTGCTTTCGGATCGTCGTGGTGAACCATAGTGATTAAAGCCGCATATTGATCCGTCATATTATCGGCCGAGGTAAATGCGTTTTCACTGACAGCCACATCGTTAATGTAGCTCAATAAAATACCTCGCAAGCTGCGGGCAGCCACTTGATCGACATGATAGGCATACGTTTGATCCGTGGATAAATCGGCATACCGCGACAAGATGGTTTCATTCAGCGCTTGGCCTATCGCTTGTTTTAGCGCTGTTCTAACACGATGTGTGGCTTTGATATTCACCGTTTCCTGATGATCAGATAAGTCTTGCTCGCTAGGTAAATTAATCATTTCAGCAATCAGCGCCGGACTACTTTGCTTGTCATTAATCAAAGCTTCAAAAATACCGATCATCCGATCAGGCACGACAAGCGCATCACCCTGAATCCAGCGCAATAGATGGCGACGCAAGTAGGTTTGCATCGCTTCAAAGCGCACGAAGCCATCGTTTTCATGCTGTATCAACACCGCAAGCTCTTCATCGCTTAAATCTATATTTAGCTTGATAGGTGCAGAAAAACCTCGCAGCAAGGAAACCACGGGTTTTGAAGCAATGCCCTCAAAGCTAAAGCGTTGCTCTATTTGCGTGAGCTTTAACACGGTTTCATCGAGCATCCTCTGACCCTCGCTATCCAACAAGGCCATCGTGATCGGAATAAGCATCGCTTGCTTGTTTTTTTGTCCTGGCGTGTTTGGCAACGTTTGCTTAAAGTCCAAATGTAATTGCTGAGCATCAGCATCATAATCGATGTTAACATCAACCACTGGCGTGCCCGCTTGGCTATACCATAAACGAAATTGTGTTAAGTCTTCGCCACTCGCCTCTTCCATCGCGACCACAAAATCTTCGCAGGTGACAGCTTGGCCATCGTGCTGATCAAAGTAAAGATCGGTCGCTTTACGGTACATCTCAGGACCCAGCAATGTTTTAAACATGCAAATGACTTCGGCGCCCTTTTCATACACTGTTGCCGTATAGAAGTTACTCATTTCAATGTAACTGTCTGGGCGAATTGGGTGCGCCAAAGGACCAGCATCTTCAGGAAACTGTAGTTGGCGCAAAGCTTTAACGCTTTGAATGCGCACCACATCGCGCAAGCCTACGTCTTGCGAATAACTATGATCACGAAACACCGTCAAACCTTCTTTGAGGCTCAACTGAAACCAATCGCGTACAGTCACGCGGTTGCCGCTCCAGTTATGGAAATATTCGTGTGCAACTACCGCATCAATCGCCGCGTAATCACTGTCTGTTGCGGTTTTAGGGCTTGCCAAAATATACCGGTCATTAAAAATATTTAAGCCCTTATTTTCCATGGCGCCGAAGTTGAAATCGTTCACGGCCACGATCATAAAAATATCTAAATCGTACTCACGCCCGTACGCTGTTTCATCCCAACGCATGGATTTTTTCAATGCACTCATGGCAAAATGACATTGTGGAATCTTGTCGTGCGCGGCAAAAATTTTAAGCGTGACATTGCGACCCGACATCGTGGTGAACTGATCTTCGAGCACACCCAAATCCCCAGCGACCATCGCAAACAAGTAAGACGGTTTGGGGTGTGGATCGTGCCAAGTGGCAAAATGCTGCCCGCCGGCCATATCGCCGTGAGCCATCAAATTACCATTAGCCAGCAAAACAGGGTATTTCGCTTTGTCAGCAATCAATGTGGTCGTAAATACCGACAACACATCGGGCCGATCCAAATAATACGCGATCCGGCGAAAGCCCTCTGATTCACATTGAGTGCAAAAGTTACCCCCCGATTTGTACAAGCCCATTAATTTTTTATTGTTTTGCGGCTTGATATTACAAGTGGTTTTTAATGTGAATTCTTCCGGAACATCAAGAATAAGCAGCTGATCGGGTGTGGCGGCAAACGCCTCTGAGCCCAGCTCGCGCTCATCGAGAAAAACAGAGACCAAATCCAGCTCGTCGCCCATTAAGGTTAAAGTGCGTCCGCTGGCCAGCGCTTTTATGTGTAGTGTTGAGACAACTTGCGTACTCTCCTCGCCCAAGGTGACACAAAGATCAACAGATTGAATGGCAAACTCTGGGGCTTGGTAGTCGTTTCGGTAGTGAATCACAGGGGTCGTTTGAGTCATATCACCTTCTTGTTACTATTTCAGTGTAATGGTGCAGGCGATGGTAACGCAAATGGGTCTCAGAATCCATTCGGGCATCATTCCCAAGTAAGCTCAAAACGGCAAAATGTGTTTATTTTTTCTACACTTTATGGTAGAGTTCAGCCCAAGTCGTTGATTTAAACCGTTAACGACCCTAAGATGAATAACAATGATAAGGACAAGGAAAGAAATCGATGCGCGTTTTGTTAGTGGAAGATGATGAGTTATTGGGTGATGGTGTCTATCACGGTCTTAAGCAATATAGTCATGTGGTCGATTGGGTTAAAGATGGTCGCACCGCAGAACAAGCCCTCAAGATTGACGAATTCGATGCCGTGGTTTTAGACCTCGGCTTGCCCAAACAATCTGGCTTAGAAACCCTTCGCCACATCCGATCACGCGGCATTCTAACTCCCGTCCTAATTCTAACGGCACGTGAAACCATCGATGACCGTGTGGCAGGCCTTGACTCTGGTGCTGATGACTACATGACCAAGCCTTTTGACCTGGATGAATTAGCGGCAAGATTACGTGCCCTACAACGCCGTTCGCGCTCACGCGCAGCACCCCTGGTTGAGCATGGAGACATCACCTTAGATCCTGCCTCGCACACCATCGAAAAAAATGGCGAGCCGATGCACATGTCGCGCCGCGAGTTTGCACTCGTTCAGCGATTATTAGAAAATGCCGGCCGCGTCTTATCACGTGAGTATTTATCGCAAACCTTGTATGGCTGGGATGAAGAAGTTGATTCTAATGCCTTGGAAGTGCACATTCACAAGTTGCGCAAAAAACTAGGGAATGACTTTATTCGCACCATCCGCGGCATTGGTTACATGATCGATAAAGCGAAATAAAGCGACATGACGCGATCGATTAAACACTTCCTGCTCTTTTACCTTCTACTGAGCATCACCTTAACATCGTCGCTAACCGCGCTGGGCAATTACTTTTTGGACAATCGTGTCATCAAGCAACACTTTTCATTGCAACTTCAGCAAGCAGCAAATTTTTTAGATGCGCTTGTCAGTGAAAACCCAAGCCAAGCTTATCTGAACAGCCTGCAAAAACGCATAACACTGTTGCCATTAATCAGTGATGAGCAAGCTTTCGAAGTCTGGAACCATCAAGGCAAAGTGATTTTACGCTCGGAAAATGCCAGCATTATCCCTGTCGATAAGCTTCGTCCGGGCCTTACACCCGTCAAAATCGACAACATGAGCTGGCTTGTGGTGGATGTCAGCAATTCTCGTTTGAGTCACTATCGCATCGTTGCTGGGGCGCGGTATGACGTGCACACCATGCTCAAGCAACAGATGACTTGGGTGAACCTATTGATGTTGTTATGGAGCTACCCACTGCTCGGCTTTTTAATATGGTTTATTATCGATCGTGGATTAACCACGCTTAAACGGCTCACTTCGACGTTGTTTTCTCGTGACGCCACAGAATTACAGCGTATTGATATTCAAAATGCTCCGATTGAAATTAAGCCGCTGATCGATGCGCTGAATAATTTATTTAATAAACTGCATAATGCCTTTGAGCGTAATATTCGCTTTTCAGCTGACGCGGCCCACGAGTTGCGCACCCCACTGGCCGCGTTAAAAACGCAGGCACAAGTCGCACTCGGCGCCCCCAACGATGAGCTGCGTAAAGCGGGTTTGCGCAATGTGATCTCTGGCGTTGATCGCTGTACACACATCGTTCAGCAGCTCCTTACACTGAGCCGCTTAGACCCTGAAAATGCACTACACAACCCACAATGGTTTGACGTGGCTAAGTTAGCCACGGAAATTATCGCTCAGCTCGTGCCTAGTGCCATCGATAAAAATATCGACGTCAGCTTTAATCAACCCGAATCCGACAGTTTAGTGATGTACGGCTCTGAAACAGCCATCAGTATTTTGGTCAGAAACCTTGTCGATAATGCGATTCGTTACACGCCTGATGGCGCTCAAGTTAGCGTATCGCTCTATGAAACAAGCCGTGACATTGTGCTGAATGTGACTGATTCCGGCCCCGGCATTCCTAAAGAACTGCGTAAGCGAGTGTTTGAGCGCTTCTACCGTGTTTTAGGCTCTAAAGCTTCAGGCAGTGGCCTAGGCCTTGCGATTGTTCAACAAATTGCAAAGCTGCATAATGCACGCATCATCTTAGGCGAGCCTCAAGACGGCACAGGGCTTGAAGTTGAAATTCATTTCCCTAAAACACACACTGACAAACCCTCCTACGTGGCTTGACGGTGTGTGACAGCCTGCTTTAATGCACTAGACACACTGAGCTCATCATTAAGCCTAGCACTAAAGCTTAAAACACTGGCTTCAAACACAGACAATAGCACCATCACAATCAACAGCATCACGACTCCTTTAGAGCGTATGAGCTAAGCATTAACACATAACAGCGTGTTTTTTGGCACAACTGTAATCTCGGCTTCTCAAATCTTGCACGCGTGATGCGCGCCAACCACTGCCGTGACGAAGCCTTATCAACTTTCAATCTCAGCGCTTGTTCTTGCGCTGAGTATTTCAAAGCTATCGTATGATCATCGGCAAGCCAGACTGCTTTCGAGCGATGAAAAGTAAAATCTGTCACGATCCTATTGTGATACACCGAAAGCACAGTGATTACCATTGGTGCCTTATCGCGAGAAAAAACCTGAACACTGTCACCCCGATGAAATGGCTGTGATATTTTCTGAGCTTCAAGCAATACCTCAGCGCTGTCCTTTGATACGTTTGCACGAAACAGCTGGTGGCGAACATGCTCGATCGTGAGCATTGTATCACCCCACGCTAGCGTGCTCTGAGTCCGCCCAGCACAACCTGCTGGTGCCTGCGACGAAGCATGTGCTTTTCTTATGACGTGAAAAGCGAAAGCCACGGCCTGAGCATCATCAAGCGAGCTTATCGCGTGACGATAATGCCTATCCACGGCAAGCGCTGTCCTCAGCAAAACAGAAACCAATATTGAGCCTAAAACAAGTGCTATGAGCATTTCAACCAGACTAAAGCCTTTATGGTTTTTCATACTGCTGAAACACATAGTTATCATTTTGCTTGATACGTGCCAATATTTGGCTCATTTGTCGCAGACTATCGGCGGCAATGCCCGTAAATACCGCCAACACCATCATTAAAACTATCAGCTCCAATGAGCCAAAACCCTCGGCTAATTTAGGCATAACACATCACTTGTGATTTCAATGCCAGCCTCGCTAAGTCTCACACGACTGTTACCACAGCAAAACTCAATGCTTTCTCGTGCATTCAACGCGATCGTCTGTGTGTTAATCGAAACCGATTGCTGAGCGCTTAGCAAAACACTTTCGGCATTAAGGTTTTGTGTATTGTTTGCTGACAACTCTAAAGATTTTGCCGAAATGCTCAGGCTCTCTTTTTTCTGCCGCCAGAAAGCCCGCTTGGTTTCAAAATGAAACGCAGCCTTAGCGGTTGATGATGATTTCGCACCAATAACCACAGGCTCAAAATACGGAAAGGTGTTTTCAAGCAAAACTTTTGCATTTCTAACATTGTACATGGTAGGGTCGCACTGATTGAAATACGGCAGGCGAACACAAAAACTAGCTGGCTTCTCACCAGGCTTATCCGGGTAAGCTTTCAAAGATTGCGCTGCACCGTACACGGTATATTCTGTGTTTTTTGATGCAATGAACTCTAGATGAGCGACAACTGTGCTAGCAGCGCGAGGCGTCAAGCTCATGGGTGAAAAAGTCAGATTATACTGCCAAGAAACACCGTCGTACTCACACACAATGGTTTTAAGAAACCGTTGCTGATAAACATCCAATAATTGCGCGCCACCTGCTGCCATACTTGCGCGAAGCAGGCACCCTTGCGCGTGGACCCGTAAGGCTGATGCGCAAAGTTTTCGACGACTATCATAGTGTTGATCAAACACGGTGAAGATAATCTCTTCGCGACAATGATGAAAAGCAAAATTTAAGCCTCGGCTCATCAGCAGCCCCTGGAGAAATGAAAATGATGATTCGTCGTACTGTCGAGCAGAATCAATCAACACAGGTTTAGCGCGGTAGGCTAAGTGAACCCTTGATGGTAATAATGAAGCCATCAAACTCTCCAGGGTACAAGAAGAAAAATACTGTGTTCTAGCTTCGTGAGAAAACACAGGAGGCAAGCTGAGAATCAACTGAGATTGATTGCAGGTCATATCAAAGACTACACTGATCACAACACCTGAAAATAACACCTGATGTGAAGATGTTAGACTTACGCTGACAAAATCACTCAGCCACGCTTTTTGATCGGCTGCCACGGTAAGCCTAGCCTGCGGTACACAGCCCAGTGCTTGCTCAGAACGGTAACTTAATACAGCAGTAGCACGATTGGCGTTGCGCAAACACAGCAACGCCTTCGAATCGATATTCATAAAAATCAGGGGAAAATCAGAATAAGAAAACCCTAACCCGCGCCGCTAGGCTTTTCAAGCAACTTTTTTTACCAAGATATTGCCTGCAGAATATCCTGCGCCAAAAGAAGACAACAAGCCGTAATCGTCCACCGCTAAATCGTTATGGTAACGATGAAAAGCGATCAAACAACCTGGCGAGCTGGTGTTGCCAAACTCATCCAAGATGATCGGTGCTTCGTCTGCGCTGGGTTTTCGGCCCAGTATTTTTTCAGCAATCAACTCGTTCATATGGGCATTAGCCTGATGCAACCAAAAGCGTTTAACTTGCTCAGGGCTTAAGCCATTAGCTTTAAGGTGTTCGACGATCATGCTGGAAACCAAGGGCACCACGTCCTTAAACACACGACGACCCAGTTGTTCAAACAAATATTTACTCGTATAAATGAGACCGAGATCCGCTTGTACATCGGATTCAACGCGCGTTAAAAAACCAAAATTATTGCGAATATTATTCGAAAACTGCGTGGTTAATCGTGTGTCGACGATTTCAAACAAATCATCTTGTTTGCTGAGCGTGTTTTCGCACTCAACGATCGTGGCCGTGCAAGCATCGCCAAAAATAAAATGGCTATCGCGATTGCGAAAGTTTAAATGGGCAGAACAAATTTCAGGGTTAATCAACAGCGCGGTTTTCGCAAGACCCGTTTTGATTGCGCTATACGCTTGGGCAATCGCAAACGTGGCCGAAGAGCAGGCCACATTCATATCAAATGCAAACCCTTTGGCACCCAATGCCTGCTGAACTTCGATCGATATGGCCGGATAGGCTCGCTGAAAGTTCGAGCAAGCCACGATAATCATGTCAATATCTTCAGCCGATTTGTTGGCATTATCGAGCGCGCGCTTTGCGGCGGCGATGGCCATTTCTGCTTGAATTGACATCTCATCGTCTTTGCGCGGCGCGAACGAGGGTTGCATGCTGTTGGGGTCGAGCACGTGCTCTGCATCCATGAGATACCGGCTTTTGATGCCAGAAACTTTTTCAATAAACCGCGGGTTAGAGGCCTTTAAAGGCTCAAGCTCACCGGCTTCAATGGCCTTAGCATGTGCATCGTTATAATGTTCAACATAAGCGTTATAGCTTTGAACTAAAGCTTCGTTGCTCACAGCGTGCTCGGGATGATAAAGGCCTGTGCCAGAAATAAAAATGCGATCGTTCATTGCGTGCTTATCGTTTTCGTTACGCTATGCTATCAAGCTCTCATTCTTTAATCAATGTTGAACACGCCCTTACCTTGACGAACTAACGTTGGACTGTCGCCCGATAAATCAACCACCGTGGTGTGTTGATCGCCGCATACCCCGCTATCAATCATCACATCAGCATGATGATCCCAGGCTAGGCTAATGTCATACGGCTCACTTAACACTTGCGTTTCACCCGGTAATAACAGGCTGGTGGTGATGATCGGCTCGCCCATCGTTTCGAGCAAAGCCATGGCAATAGTATTCTCAGGCACACGTAAACCGATGATTTTACGCTTAGGGTTGAGCAACAACCTTGGCACTTCTTTGGTGGCGTTCAGTAAAAAGGTATAGGGCCCCGGAGTATACTCCTTGAGCAAACGAAAGCTTGGCGTTTCCACTTTCGCATAGCGACCGAGCTCAGATAAATCTTTGCAGGCCAGCGTAAAAAAGTGCTTATCTTTCAAGCCACGAATTTGGCACAAACGCTCTAATGCCTGCTTATCGCCCATCTGGCAGGCCAAGGCATAACTCGTGTCGGTGGGATAAATCATAATCTCACCGCGCTTGAGCGCTTCAACGGCTTGTTCGATCAAGCGTTGCTGAGGATTGTCGGGGTGGATATATAAAATTTTAGCCATGCTTGCCACTCGCGCGCTTACCGTTATAATCGCTACACTATAAAACCTTAGAGCCCTTATGCAATTACTTTTTGATCTTATCCCCATCATTATTTTCTTTTTGTGTTACAAATTAGCCGGCATTTATGCAGCCACGGCCGCCGCCATGGTGGTCTCTGCTATTCAGCTCATTTACTTTCGCTTGAAGTACAAACGCTTTGAAATGCTGCAAATCGTGACGTTAGTGCTGATTTTAGTGTTAGGTAGCGCAACCTTGCTATTGCACAACCCCTTGTTTATCAAATGGAAACCCACGGTGATTTACTGGATTTTCGCCATTGTCTTTCTGGTCAGTGGTTTTTGGGGCAAGCAGCCCTTGATACAGCGTGTTTTGGGCCACAAAGTCACCCTGCCTGATCACGTTTGGCAAACATTAAACTGGAGCTGGTTCGGGTATTTTTTGCTGCTCGGTGGGGCGAATCTTTATGTGATTTATCATTTTTCCACCGACGCCTGGGTAGATTTCAAACTCTTTGGTACTTTGATTTTGACTTTTATCTTTATCATCGGCCAAGGCCTGTATTTACAACGCTACTTGGATAAAACTTCATGACACCGGCTGAGCGTAAGCAATATATCGAAACAGAACTAACCACACATTTAGCACCCAGCGTGTTAAAGGTAATGGACGAAAGCCATCTGCACGCAGGCCATGCCGGCGCACAAAGCGGCGCCAGCCATTTCGCTATTGAGATTGCTGCTAAGGTTTTTGAAGGTAAAACGCGCGTGGCCGCGCACCGAATGATCTATGCATTGCTTGCCGATGTAATCCCTCACGAGATTCATGCGCTTAGGATCGTGATGGTGCATCAAGGGACGTAGGAAAAACAAACCCGGGTTTTTAAAAATAAACCAAATCTTCTTGGCGGAGCAAAAACACCCCTTCTCCGCCACGCTCAAACGCCAGCCAGATCAGTGGCGCGTCGGGGTATCGGCGCATCATGGCGGCTTGGCTGTTCCCGACCTCAACGATCAACACGCCTTTAGGGTTCAGGTGCGTTTTGGCGGCCTCAATAATCTTAAGCGCAATGGCCAAGCCCTCGTCTTGGGCATGCAGTGCAATATCGGGCTCGTGGTGAAATTCATCCGGGCGAGACTGAAAATCATGATCATCCACATACGGCGGGTTGCTCACAATCAAGTCGTAAGTTTTTCCTTCTAACGCGCTGAATAAATCCGACTCAATCAGGTTCACACCCGAGCCCAGCTCGGCTTTATTCATCTTGGCCACAGCTAAGGCATCAGGCGAGATATCCACGGCATCCACCTGACAATTTAAGTATTTTTCCATCAGAATGGCTAAGCAGCCGCTGCCGGTGCACATATCCAAAACCGCAAAAGGCTGATCGCCTAAGTGCTCCAGCCAAGGGTAAAAGCCCTGCTCGATCAACTCGGCAATCGGTGAGCGCGGGATAATCACCCGCTCGTCCACGTAAAAACGAAAGCCGCTGAGATAGGCCGACTGGGTAATATACGCCATAGGTTTGCGCTGCTCGATACGCGATACCAAATCTTTTTCGAGCTGATCGACTAAGCCCTGCTCAACACT
Organism: Gammaproteobacteria bacterium CG11_big_fil_rev_8_21_14_0_20_46_22; assembly: GCA_002796245.1. NCBI lineage: Bacteria > Pseudomonadati > Pseudomonadota > Gammaproteobacteria > Gammaproteobacteria bacterium CG11_big_fil_rev_8_21_14_0_20_46_22. Next base: position 23,221 of record PCWT01000049.1, read on the forward strand.
ATCGTTTAAATGGTCATCGAGTGTGTTCAGGTCAATATTCGCCCGTTCGCACACGAGCCAAATGGCCTCGTCCAGGGGGTTGTCCACGCCGTGACCAAAACAAAGATCTGAAGCGGCCAAACGGTCTGCAATCGCCTCAATCACAGCCTTTAAATGACCGCCGGCTTTTAATGATTTTTGGGCTTGCGCCATACGATTAATCCAATTATTATCAAACGCTTATCAAGAGAAGCCATTAGTATGATCAAACGTTTTATCATTGTCATCATTTTACTTATTATTATCTTTGGCGGTGTTTTTGGTTTTGATGCCTTTCGCAGCATGATGGTCAAAAACTATATGGCGCACTTTTCACCGCCAGCCGCTAACATCACTGCCACCGCCGCGAAAAATGAAAGCTGGCAGCCGCACCTTTACGCCATTGGTAGCCTTGAAGCGTATAACGGCGTGGATCTCTCGCCTAAACAAGACGGCGTGATCGACAAAATTTATTTCCACTCCGGCGAAGAAGTGAAAGCTGACACCCCCATCGTGCACCAAGACACCAGCGTAGATGAGCAAGAGCTGAAGAACTACGAAGCGCAATTATTGGTGAGCAAAGAAAACTTCGCACGCGCGAAAGAGTTAAACAAAAAAGGCTTTGTGAGCGATTCGGACTACGATGAATCGCGCGCCACCTATCAGCAAGCGATTGCCAATGTTGATAAAACTGAAACGATCATCGATGAAAAAACCATACGTGCACCGTTTGCCGGCAAGCTCGGTATTCGTAATGTGAACTTGGGCGAGTATGTAGCGCCGGGCACCAACACCGTTGTCAATATTCAGCAAATCGATCCTTTACGCGTTTTATTTAATCTGCCGCAGCAAAATTTAGCGTCTATTTACGTCGGCCAACAAATCAAAGTCCTACGCGCCGATGACCCCGATAAAAAGCCTTTCTACGGAAAAATCACCGCGATCGATTCTTCCGTGAATACCGACACACGTAACATCCAAGTGCAAGCGCGTGTAGACAACAAAGCGTTGACGCTCGTGCCGGGCATGTACGTGAATGTTTATGTTTTAATGCCAAAAGAAGACCAAGTGCTCACCATTCCGCAAACCGCGGTGAGCTATAACCCGTACGGTGATTTCGTGTATGTCATCGAGAAAGGCACGCAAGAGATTAAAGGCAAAAAAGTCACCGGCGACTTTGCCAAGCAAGTCTTTATCACCACCGGTGACATGCGCGGCGGACAAGTCGCTATCCTCAAGGGCCTGAAGGCCGGCGACTTGGTTGCGACATCTGGCCAGCTCAAACTGCAAAACAATTCGCCTGTAGTGGTCACACCTGACAAAGGCTTTAAAGCCGACAAAAAAGCTAACCCGGCGGAGCTGCACTAATGGCGTTTACCGATCCGTTTATACGCCGCCCAGTCCTTGCGGCTGTTATCAGCTTACTGATTTTTATTTTCGGTTTATTCGCTGTTCACGAGCTGCCGCTCCAAGAATTTCCACAAATGGACAACACGCTAATTACGGTGACGACAACCTACTCAGGTGCCAGCGCAAGCCTGGTCCAAGGCTTTGTGACGAACCCGCTGGAAACATCCATTGCGACAGCCGACGGTATTGATTATATGACCGCGACGAGCACCAAGGGTTCAAGCACCATTGATGTGTACGTGAAACTGAACTTTGACCCCAACGTGGCCTTTACGAACGTAATGAGCAAAGTACAACAAGTCGAAGGCCAGCTACCGAGTGCTGCCGAACAACCTGTGATCGACAAAAAAACCGGCAACACTTTTGCGATTCAATACTTAAGTTTTACCGATAAACACTTAAGCTCTGAGCAAATCACCGACTATGTCACTCGAGTGGTTCAACCACAATTAGAGAGCGCCTCAGGTGTTGCGCAAGCCCAGATTCTCGGCGGTAAAGTTTTTGCCATGCGTATTTGGCTTGACACGAAGCGCTTATCGGCACTCAATCTAACCCCTGCCGATATTCAAAACGCCCTGCTTGCGAACAACTACCAATCGGCTGCGGGTAACACCAAAGGTCAGTACGTCGCCTACGATTTGAACGCCAACACCGACCTTGAAAACGTTCATGCGTTTAGAAACATTGTTGTTGCACATCAAGGTGACAGCGTGGTGCGATTAGGGGAAGTGGCCAAAGTGCAGCTCGGCGCACAAAGTTACGACTCTTCGGTCACCTTAAACGGCAAGCCTGCTGTGTTTGTGGGCATCTACCCCACACCGTCAGCCAACCCTTTATCTGTAATCAGTAATGTCGATAAATTATTACCGGCCGTTAAAAAACAGTTGCCGCCTGGCTTTGATATGGTCAACGTGTACGACCAATCAGGTTATATTGGTTCGTCTATCCGTGAAGTGATTGAAACCATTTTGGAAGCGGCCATGATTGTGATCATCGTAATTTTTGCTTTCTTAGGCTCTTTTCGGTCCGTGCTCATTCCGGTCGTTACCATTCCATTATCATTGGTCGGTGTTTGCACCTTCCTACTGGCACTTGGTTACTCGCTTAACCTTCTCACTTTCTTGGCAATGGTGCTCGCGATCGGACTGGTGGTCGACGATGCCATTGTGGTGATTGAAAACGTGTATCGCCACGTGGAGGATGGCTTGCCGCCATTTAAAGCCGCAATTGTCGGTGCGCGTGAAATTGGCCCGGCGGTGGTTTCTATGACGATCACATTGGCGGCTGTGTACGCGCCTATTGGTTTCATGGGGGGCTTAACTGGCGCGCTCTTCAAAGAGTTTGCGTTTACACTCGCCGGTACCGTGATTTTGTCGGGCATCATCGCGCTCACACTCTCACCCATGATGTGCTCGAAGTTTTTAGACAGCAGCATCAACGATTCCAAAATTGTAAAGTTCATTGACCGCTTTTTTGATCGCTTAAAAAACCGCTATCAAGCCTTAGTGACAAGCTCACTAAACTACCGACCAGTCACAGCACTGTTTGCCATAGTTGTGCTCACCAGCTGCGTGTTCTTATACGCGCTCACGAAAAAAGAATTAGCCCCTGCAGAAGATCAGGGATTGATTTTGGTCTCCGCCACCACACCAGTGTACTCAAACTTTGATTACATGAGCTACTTCTCGAAAGAGCTCGAAAAGCAAATGGCGAAAACACCTGAAAAAGCCAACTATTTCACGATTAACGGGGCGATGGGTGCAAACTCGATTTTTGCAGCGATTACCTTAAAACCCTGGGATCAGCGCAGCGTCAAAGAACAACAACTGATTCCGTTGGTGCAAAAAAATGTGGCCAAAGTGCCTGGCCTTCAAACGGTTGCATTTGGTTTACCCCCATTACCGGGCAATAGCGGTGGCATGCCGATTCAGTTTGTGGTGACCAACATTAGTGGCGACTACTTAAGCCTTTGGAAGCTTAGCGACGACATTCTAATGAAAGCGCTTAACAGCGGTATGTTCGCGTACCTGGATAACTCGCTGCAATTCAACAAAAAAGAATACAATATTCAAATTGATCGTGAAAAAGCGGAATCCATGGGCATACAAATGCAAGATATCGCCAATAGTTTATCGACGGCCATGAGTGGTGCTTACATTAACTACTTCAGCATGGCCAATCGTAGCTATGAAGTGATTCCACAAATCAAGCGACCGTTGCGTTACAACCCGGATGACATCAACCACATTTATATAAAAACCGGCTCAGGCGAATTAGTGCCTTTATCAACAGTGGTAAAAATCACCAGTCAAGTTCAACCGAACAGTCGAACGGAGTTTCAACAACAAGCCTCAGCGACGATTGAGGGCGTGGCCTCACCGTCTGTGACCATGGGCACTGCGCTGGACTTCTTAAAGAAAACAGCTGACGAAACTTTGCCTAAAGGCTATAGCTACAATTACGAAGGCCAATCGCGCCAATATGAAACCGAAGGTAGTGCGCTGATCTTCATTTTCTTCTTTGCGATTGTGGTGATCTACTTAATCTTGGCAGCTCTGTTCGAAAGCTTCCGTGATCCGTTTATCGTGTTAATTGCCGTACCGATGTCGATTTGCGGCGCCTTGATACCGCTAAACCTCGGCTTAGCCACGATTAACATCTATACACAGATTGGTTTAATTACCTTGATTGGTTTAATCAGTAAGCACGGTATCTTGATGGTGGATTTCGCCAATAAACTCCAAGAAACCGAAGGGCTTAATAAGTTCGACGCCATTGTGAAATCGGCCAGCATTCGTCTGCGCCCTATTTTGATGACCACCTTTGCGATGGTCTTTGGTGTGATACCACTGGTGCTCAGCACCGGCGCGGGTGCTGCCTCACGAAATAATATGGGCTTGGTGATTTTCTTTGGTATGTTAATCGGTACTTTGTTTACCTTGTTCGTGGTGCCAACCATGTACACCTTCTTTGCGAAGAAGCACGAGAAATTGCCCGACATTGAGGATTAATCGCATGCAAAAAATCACAGTGATAGGCGCAGGCTCTTGGGGTTGTTCATTGGCCATGCACTTAGCACGCGAGCACGCAGGCATTCATCTTTGGGATATCGACACCTCGCTTTTAGAAAACATGCAAAAAACCCGTGAAAACACGCGTTATTTGCCAGGCCTTAGCCTGCCCGAAGCCTTGATTATCGAAGCGGACTTAAGTGCCGCACTTAAGCAAACGGACTTGGTGCTTATTGTGGTGCCTAGTCATGTGTTTGCTAAAGCGCTCGCATCAATCAAGCCGCACATTGCATCGCACACACCCGTGATCTGGGCGAGCAAAGGCATAGCGCCTGATAGCCTTAAGTTGCTACATGAAGTTGCGCACGAACTGCTGGGCGCGCGAGCGATGGCAGCCCTTTCGGGCCCCTCTTTTGCGCGAGAGGTCGCCGAAGGTTTGCCCACGATTCTAGACATGGCTTCAAACGGTACAGCGCTGAGTGAAACATTACACAGCCTATTCGATCACGGCAAGCTACGCCTACACGACAACCCCGATTTCATCAGTGTGCAATTAGGCGGCGCCATGAAAAACGTGGTGGCCATTGCCGTGGGCATGGCAGATGGCTTAGGCATGGGCACGAATGCGAAATGCGCACTCATGACCATCGGCCTGCAAGATGAAATGCGCATGGCTAAAGCACTAGGTGCAGACTCTGGCCAGGATTTAATGAGCTTTTCGGGTGTGGGCGATCTCATCCTCACCTGCACGGATAATCAATCACGTAATCGCCGGTTTGGTAAATTACTCGGTGAAGGTCAAACGCAAGCAGATGCCTTGGCCGAAATCAATCAAACCGTGGAAGGCTTGGACAATTGCCCATTGATGCTAAAACTCGCCGAAAAACACGGCGTAGAGCTTAAAGTGACACACGGTTTGCAACGTGTTTTATCGGGCGAATCGGCCCCAGATCAAGCGATACAAGCAATGCTCGGTTTTATTTAACCGCGTGCATCACTGAAATCATTTCCATCGCGCAATCAGCTGCATCACGCCCTTTATGACCGTGACTGCCGCCCACGCGCTCTTCGGCTTGTTTTTTGTTTTCCGTAGTCAGTACACCAAAAATGACCGGTAGGCCTGTTTCCAACATAACTTCTTGGCAACCGGCCGAGACTTGCTCGCACACGTAATCATAATGACTGGTTTCACCACGAATCACGGCACCCAAAGCAATGACAGCCGCATAATGCTTAGTTTGAGCGAGTTTTTTGGCCGCCAGCGGAATCTCCACGCAACCCGGCACATACAATACCGTAATGTCTTCAGTGCCCAAGCCCAACTCACGCAAGCGATCCACCGCGCCTTTTAATAGCTCATCGGTAATCGGTGAATTAAAACGGCTAACGACAATGGCCACAGGCGCCTTCTCTACACGGGTGACTTTGATGACTTGCATGGGGTTTAACCTCGTCGTTTATAGCTTTGGCAGCCGGTTTCTTTAATGAATCGGGTCATGATCATAGCAAGCCCTTGGCAGATCGGCAACGCCAAAAAGGCCCAGCGATAGGCCACAAGCTCACCCGTGCTCGCATGCAATAAGCCATCGAGCAAACGCCCCACAAAGGGCTGAAATACCGTACCACTGAGCATGACGAGCATATTCGTAAAGCCCACGACCACACCCGAAGCCCAGTCGGGGTGATATTCGCGATTAATCGCAAAACACAAAATCATGCTGCTAGAGGCAAAGCCGAAGATAAATAATAACGCGCCCAGGAGAAAGTCATTAAAAACAGGCAAATAAATCACGCAAGCCAAGCTCACGAGCGCCACAAGCGCGCCATAAAACAGCTGGGGCTTGCGCTTGTTCAGCCTACCGGATAGCCAACCGTGCAAAGGCGCACCAACACCAATGCCCACAAACACAAACGACGATAAAAACGCGGCTTCAGGCTTGTCGAGCTGATACGCCACCGTTAAGTACGGCACACTCCAAAGCTCTGTAAACGCCGCAATGGGCGCGACGATTAAGCCACCGAATAAGGCTACCACCCAAGACTGCCGGCAACCCGCCACACGTCTCAAGCCGACCAATAATTGATGCCGTTTTCGACATTGCTTTTGATTCGGGCAGCCAAACACACGCGGGCCGTCTTTGACAAGCAGTGCAATCAACAATGAAATAAATAATCCTACAATACCGATATACAACATGCTATCGCGCCAGCCCCAATGCTTGACCAGCTCAGCCAAAGGCCCCTCACCGATCAAGGCGCCAATGACGCCGAGCAGATTCGTTAAACCCGCGACAATCGCAAACTGACGATTCGAAAACCAAAGGCTTGCAAGCTTCAAACAGCCCACAAAGGAAAATGCAGAACCCGCGCCCATGAGCAATCGGCCAATAATCAGTAAATCCGCATGTTGGGCGATCGAGAAAAGATAACACCCCAACGCCACCATGACAGCGGCGACCACCAGCAAACGCTTGGTGCCATAACGATCGAGCAAAATACCGACAGGAATTTGCAAAATCGCATAGGCCCAATAATACACGCCCGATAAATAGCCGATCATGAGATGATCCAAACCCAAATCGTACCCGAGGTTGGACACCATCACCGAGGGTGAAATACGGATAAAAAATTCGTAAGCGTAAAAGCTCGCTGAAACGATCCAAATCAGCCAAGCCTGGTAAACCAGCAGTTTTTTCATTCAGCGCCTATCGTGATTAATGACGGACATGGTACCGATATTTTGCTATTTAATAAAGCGCGAAGGCTTGCTCATGACACGCCAAAGCTGCTCCACTAGGCAGAGGGCGCGCTGGGCTGAATTTAATTAGCCTTAAAAGATAATATCCTGTAAACTCGACGTCATTAATAATGATAAAAGATATGATATGAGTGCTCCCTTCCTTGGCTTATCCGCCTTGATCCTTGAGGCTATTGCTGAAAAAGGGTACGACACACCCTCACCTATTCAATCGCAAGCCATTCCCCCTATATTAGCAGGCCGAGATGTCATGGCGGCTGCCCAAACAGGGACAGGTAAAACTGCTGCTTTTGTTCTTCCCATGTTAGAAAATCTTTCCAAAGGGGCTGCTGTGAAGCCAAACCAAGCGCGAGCACTTGTGCTAACGCCTACTCGTGAGCTAGCCGCGCAAGTTGCCGAAAGTGTGGCAACCTACGGAAAAAATCTTCCTTTACGCTCAACCGTAGTTTATGGTGGAGTCAAAATTAATCCACAAATGATGCGGCTTCGAAAAGGCGCGGATATTCTAGTGGCGACGCCTGGCCGCTTACTTGATCTTTACAATCAAAACGCAGTGAGATTTGCGTCGCTTGAAATTTTAGTATTAGATGAAGCCGATCGAATGTTAGATATGGGGTTTATTCATGATATTCGAAAAATAATTAGCCTACTCCCTAAGCAGCGCCAAAATTTAATGTTTTCCGCTACTTTTTCGAAAAAAATTCGGGCACTTGCCAGCACTATTGTGAATAATCCCATTGAAATTTCTGTAAGCCCACAAGTCACGACCGCTGAAACGGTTGAGCAATGGATTTGCCCTGTCGATAAAAGTCGAAAACCCGCGCTATTGATGCAAATCATTAGCGAAAACCATTGGAGTCAAGTGTTAGTTTTTACTCGGACTAAGCACGGTGCAAACCGGCTAACTCGTTATTTAGACGAGCATGGTATTCAAGCATTAGCTATTCATGGTAATAAAAGCCAAGGAGCGCGAACCAAAGCGTTGGCACATTTCAAAAGCGGCTCTATTCGAGTGTTAGTTGCAACAGACATTGCTGCTCGTGGACTAGATATTAATCATTTGCCTCACGTGGTGAATTTTGATTTACCAACTGTGCCAGAGGATTACGTTCATCGAATTGGCCGCACTGGCCGAGCCGGAAAAACCGGGCAAGCTATTTCGCTCGTGAGCGCGGATGAAGCCAAACAACTGTTTGATATCGAACGCTTGATTAAACAGCCTTTGACACGTAAATTGATTGATGATTTTAAACCAGCCCAAAATGTTCCAGAATCAGGAGCAACAGCGGCGCCAGTAAAGCCTAAGAAACCGAAAGCATGGAATCACAATAAACCGCGAACTGAGAATAACACTCACCGATTCAAACCACGAAATAAAAGCACGAGAAAAGACTGATTTGTGTAAAAAATAATAGGCCCCCCAAAGTCTCGGCAGGAGCGAAAAACAAAGCGGTCAAAGTTTAACCCGAGCTCGACAGATGTCAAACCAAACCTTTAAGATAACAGCACCCTTGTGCTCACGCTAGCTTATCGTTAGAATCAACGCAGTTTATCACGACTCAAAAAGGGTAAAACATGCAGTCATCTCGTTATTTAAAGACCATCGCCGCAGTACTACTCGGTTTATCCACCAGCTTTGCCTTGGCTGACAACGGGCCCGTACCCAGCACTGACACAGCGCCACAAAGTGCCGCGCAACCGATGCTTGTGCCTTCACCACCGAATGTGCCGGCCAAAGCTTATGTGTTGATGGATGTGGACAGCGGCAAAATTATCGCTGAGAAAAACATGGATGAGCGCCGCGCACCCGCAAGCTTAACCAAATTGATGACCTTGTATTTAACGTCACGCGCCTTGCATGCCGGCGTGATCAAAACCAGCGACAAAGTCTTGATCAGTAAAAAAGCCTGGCAAACCGGTGGCTCACGTATGTTTGTTAAAGTGAACTCTCAAGTACCCGTCGACATGCTGACACAAGGCATCATCGTGGATTCAGGTAACGATGCGACCATGGCCTTGGCGCAGTTTGTGGGTGGCTCGATTCCAAGTTTTGTGCAGATGATGAACCAACAAGCACAAGCCTTAGGCATGAAAAACACGCATTACACGGACCCCACCGGCCTTCCTGCGCCCAAACATTATTCCAGCGCGCACGATTTAGGTATTTTAGCGCGTGCGATTTGGCTAGAGTTTCCAGAATACCACGCTTGGTACGGCGAAAAATGGCTCACGTATAACAACATTCGCCAACCGAACCGTAACCGCTTATTGTGGCGCTACCCGTATGCCAAAGGCATGAAAACAGGTCACACCGATGAGGCCGGTTATTGTTTGATTGCTGAAGCGGATAAGAACGGCATGCGTTTAATTTCTGTGGTCATGGGCGCACCAACAGATGAAGATCGCTCTTCAGACAGCATTCGTTTACTCGAGTACGGCTTTCGTTTTTACAACACGCACTTGTTGTACCAAGGCGGCAGCGTTGTGGCCACACCACGCATTTGGTTTGGTGATAAGTCGTCTATCCCAGCCGGCGTATTGGATAGTTTTTACGTGACGATGCCGCACGGCCAATTCCAAAAAGCAAAAGTGAACGTGCAAATGGACACCAACATCCATGCTCCAATCGCTAAAGGCCAACAATTGGGTACGGTCACTGTGAGCGTCGACGGTAACGTGGTTGAAACACGTCCTTTGGTTGCCTTAGAGGCTGACTCAAAAGGCGGCTGGTGGCGCTACTCAACCGATGCTGTAGGCTATAAATTCCACCAATGGTTTGGCTCTAAAGATGAGACAGTGAAAGTGGCCAAACCGGCAGACACGCCAGCGCCTGCTGCTCAAACACAACCTGCGCCAACCGCAGCCGATGCAAGCACAAACCAAGCTGACGCCAGTATAGCAACGGGGCAAAACGGCAACCCACCTGCACCTAGCATTGCGAATGCGGGTAAAAAGTAGCAAGCTGGAACCGTCTTTGCGAGGAGCGGAGCGACGTGGCAATCTCCACGTTACTTAACAAGATTGCCGCGCTCACTGGCGTTCGCTCGCAATGACATTAGCGGTGTCCGGGTTGTCTTTAGGAGGCCGACGCTCACCGCATTAAACACGAAATATTAAGCACCCGATGAACAAAACACCCGAAGACATCTACGAATTCCCTTGCACCATGCCGTTTAAAATCATCGCGCATCGCAAAGATGATATCGAAGCCATTATTCGTGAGATTTTAGACACACAGGGCTTTGACTCGAAAACCTTGGAAGTCAGCATCCGCCCCAGTAAAACCAATAAATACTGGGCAATCACCATGCCACTCACCTTTGAATCCAAAGAACAGCTCGATGCACTGCACAAAGCCCTCAACGATCACGAACACGTGATCATGACCTTGTAGACCTCGACAAACGTTTGAAAATCAGGTGATAATAACACTCAATTTTCAAGTGACAACGCCATGAGGACGAGCGATGCATTCAGTTTACGAAACCTTTACACACTGGCTGTTCCAACATGTTTATTGGGCTGCGTTTTTCACTTTTCTGATTGCGTTTTTAGAATCACTCATCATCATCGGCACTATCATCCCAGGCTCCATTACTATGACCGCTGTCGGTATCATGATGGGTGCAGGTGTTATCAATATTCCGCTTTCGCTGTGTTTGGCCATTGCCGGCGCGTTTATCGGCGATGGCTTAAGCTATTTTATCGGTTATCGTTTTCGCGACACACTCCCCAGCAAATGGCCCTTTCGATTAGTCCCCAAGCTGATTCAAAAAGGTAAAGCCTACTTCGCTGAGCACGGCGGTAAAAGCGTGTTTATCGGGCGCTTTGTCGGCGCGATTCGTGCGATGGTGCCCGTCGTGGCCGGCATGATGCACATGAAACCCTGGCATTATTTTCCTATCAGCTTTTGCTCGGCCATTTTGTGGGCCATCGTGTATTTGATCCCAGGTTTTTTAATCGGTTTTGCCTCAGAAGCCTTACCGCCAGGGCTTGCCACACACGTTATTTTATACGTTTTAGGCTTCTTGGTGCTGATCTGGTTGATCTATTGGGCGATCAAAGAGTTCAGTATTCTGTTTGGCCGTATGATCGATAAATTTCTCGATCGCTGCTGGAATAAGCTCTATTTCAATCGCCGCTGGCATTGGCTCACGCGCCTCATTCAAAATGCACAAGACCCAGGTCATCATGGTCAATTTGTGATGACCGTCATGTTTATCGTTTCCGCAGCTTTATTTATTACACTCTCAGTTCAAGTCATTTTTCAACACGGCCTCACGAGCCTAAACGCGCCGATTTTGCATATCATGCGCGGTTTGCGTGATGTGGGCGTGCAAAAGTTCATGATTTTCATCTCTATTTTAGGCGATGAACAAACACTGCTGCCCGCCATACTTTTCACCAGTATTGTTTTGTGGTTTAAGCGTTATCGCCACGCAGCTATTCATTTATTCATGGTCACCTTTATCGGCTGTCTCATCGCTTGGCTAATGAAAGAAGGCATTCCCAGTGCGCGACCGTCTGGCATTGCTTTTATCAAAGCCACGGGCTCATACCCTAGCGGACACACCGTTTTAGCGGTTTTGTGTTTTGGCTATGTTGCCTGGCTCGTGGGTCATAGTCGCCCGAGCTTTAAAAAAGTGAGTTACTGGATTGCGAGCGCGATGATCGCACTCCTCTTTCTTTCGCGATTGTACCTGTGTGATCATTGGTTCACCGATGTGATCGGCAGCTTATTTTTAGGATTAACGGTCGTCTTCGGCGGTATCATTTCCTACAAGCGCTTTCAAGGGCGAAACTTCACACCCAAAACCTTGCTATTGCCGTTTCTATTGTTCTTCGCACTTTTTGCTGCGATCAATATGATCCGAAATTTCCACAGCCTCTATCGCCACACTCAGCTTGTCTGGCAAGACAGTCAACTATCTCAAACACAGTGGTGGAAAACACGCACCATTATCATCGGTCGATACAGTAAAACCGCGCTCAATCGTAATGAAGATTTTTTAAACCTTCAGTGGGCCGGCAAACTGGATACGATTATTAGGGATTTACATGCTCACAACTGGGTCGTGTTTGTTCGCAAGAAAACCTTAGAAAACCAAAACACACCGCATCAATTACTGCAATTTGACCTAATGCCCAATCTGTATGAGTCGCGACTACCGAGCTCAGTGTTGGTTAACAATCATATGCAACCCTCGCTCGTTTTGCGGCTTTGGAAAAGCGATGTCACGCTAAGCCCGAGCAACACACCGCTTTGGGTGGGGTCTATAACCTATAATGAACGCCCAAAACATATCCTGCAAAAAAACAAAGCGGCTGATATGCAAGATATGCTTAAAGGCTTGTTGCCCTCTCTGGAAAGCGATTACCGCTGGAAAATCATTAATAACTCGCTCCTTATCATTGAGCCTAAAAACCTGGATACACCAACATGATTGATGCCTTAATACATATTTTAGTTTTCGTCGTTGAAGTCGTCGTACTGGCGCTGGCCATCGTGTTTGTCTTGGCCTCGATTATTGGCTTGAGTGCCAAAGCCAAAGCACAAAACAAAGTGAGCGTAAAAAACCTCAATGAACACTTTAATGAGCTTGCTCAAACAGTATTGAGCGAAGCAGACAAGCCCGCGAAAAAACAACACAAAAAAGCGGCCAAAAAAGCCAAGAAAAACCCGCCTAAACACACACTGTTCGTTGTTGATTTCTCAGGCGACATTCGTGCCAGCCAATCGACCGCACTGCGCCAAGAAATCTCCACCGTATTGCTGGCCGCTAAAAAAGGCGACGAAGTGTTTATCCGGCTTGAAAGCCCAGGCGGCTTGGTCAACGCCTACGGTTTTGCCGCCTCACAATTGCAACGCGTGAAAGACGCCGGCCTTAAACTCACCGTCGCCGTCGATCAAGTGGCTGCTAGCGGCGGGTATATGATGGCGTGCGTGGCCGACCGCATTATCGCCGCCCCCTTCGCGATCATCGGGTCGATTGGTGTGATTTTACAAATGCCAAACTTTAACAAATGGCTAAAAAAACACGATATCGATTTCGAGCAACTTTCCGCCGGCGAATACAAACGCACCCTCACCTTGCTGGGTGAAAACACGACGGAAAAACGCGAAAAAATGCAGCACGATATCGATGCAACACACGATTTATTCAAACAGCATGTCGCTGATCATCGCCCGAACCTGGACATTAGCAAAGTCGCCACCGGTGAATACTGGTACGGCAAGCGTGCCCTAGAACTTGGCCTAGTCGATGAGCTTAAAACCAGCGATGATTTTTTACTCGCAGCACGACAACATTGGCAACTGCGCCTAGTGAAACTGCACAGCAAACGTGGTTTCATGCAGCGCTTACGACAAGGCGCTGAAACCTTGCTTGCCACACAACAGACCGCGCCCTAATGCCTGTTGATATCCAGCACAATGTCTGCCTAAAAGCACTCAATACCTTGGCAATGCCGGTCAAAGCCAAAAGTTTTGTCGCACCTAGAAACCTCGATGAACTTAAAGAAATTATCCAACACGAAACGGGCCCGTTTTTTATTCTCGGCGGTGGCAGCAATTGTTTATTCGCCCACGATATTGATGCGTTAGTCATACATCCACAAATTTTCGATATGCGTGTACTGGAAGAAACGCCCCAGGAAGTGTTAGTCGAGTTTGGCGCCGGTGTTCCTTGGCACGAAGCGGTGACCTACTGTGTGAAAGAGCAATTTTACGGCATTGAAAATCTGGCACTTATTCCAGGCCTCGTGGGCGCTGCGCCCATACAAAATATTGGTGCTTATGGTGTGGAACTGTGCGATGTGTTTCACTCACTCGACGCAATGGACATAAAAACCGGCGAGCTTGTGCAATTTAATCGAGACGCTTGTCATTTTGGCTATCGCGACAGCGTGTTTAAACACGAAGCAAAAGGTTTGTACTGTATTACTGCGGTCAGACTGTGTTTGTCTAAAACACCCGCCTTAAAAACACGCTATCGCACATTGGATGAGTATTTACAAACACACCATATTATCAACCCCACAATCGATGATGTCTTTTGTGCAGTCATGAACATTCGCCAAAGCAAACTGCCCGACCCGAAAAAACTGGCCAATGCCGGCAGTTTTTTTAAAAACCCCATCGTCACGCGCGAAGTGTATGAAACACTGAAAGAACATGCCCAACATTTACCGCAATTTTCAGTTGATCAACAGCGGGTAAAAATCCCGGCTGCTTGGCTCATTGAACAATGTGGTTTCAAAGGGTATCGCTTGGGCGACGCTGGCGTACACACCGAGCAGGCCCTGGTCATTGTCAATCACGGCCAGGCTAGCGCCAAAGATATTTTAGCGCTGTCCAAACTCATTCAAACTCAGGTGTATGAGCGTTTCGGTCTTCATCTTGAACCTGAGGTTAATATACCTAACCTAGAAACGGCACCAGGCGTCTGATCATCTGTCATTTTCTTAAGGTTTATTTAAGCTTTTCACCGTAAAATAGGCATCATAGTTATTTAAATGAGATGGAGATTATCATGCCAAAAGTCAACGTAGCCGCCGCCGACCTAGCCGACCTCCTCGGCGTAGCCGGGCGCCGCGATGCAGAGCTTCGTCGCGTTTTTAAAGAGCAGATCTTACGTCGCCAACAGAAATTAGAGTTGCCGCACCTCTCCAGGAACGCTAGTTTACTAACGCTTAAGACAGAAATTGCCCAAGGGCTAGTTCCCCTCACAAACCTTGTAAAAAAAGCTATTGATCCAAGAGAAGAAGTTAAAGTTAAAACTAACACTGACGAATGGTTTAGCCTGATGGTTTTTTTGTCTTGGTTAAACGAGCATCTAGGGGCTTTTAAAGCTTTAGTGCGATCGTCCACACCCGAACCCGACCCTGAGACCTTGTTGCAACTATTTCGCCTTCTTGAACAACTAAACGAGCTTCATGAAAAATCAAGCTCCTGGGAAGAAGGCAAGAGGGCAACGGGGATAAAACAGCTCACGGATGGCACACGCATGCAGATTCGAGGTATCCAAGGCGACCTGCTTAAGCTTGTTGACTGTCTGGCATTCGATATCTTCTTGAGTAATAATCAGCACCGAAGAGAACAGGCACAACAGGCACCCCACAGTACGCTAACCGTCATGCAGGACGCCTATGGAAGAGAACCAGCAACGCTAACCGTCCTGCAGGACGCCTATGGAAGACAAAAAGCAAGGGTAGGGACCCTGCGGCTAGCCCTGATAAGCCTCTCTGAGCAATATTACGCTCAATCACTAACGGATCAAGCAAGAGCACTTTTCGCTTCCCACCTAAGAAAATGCTTAGGCACACTGTCTTCACTAAGCAATCTATACAAAAGCCTAGACTGGCTGTTAAGAAATGAAGTACCGTTTAAGCAAGAGGAGATAAAGACGTTCCTGGTGCCTGAAAGTGTGCTCATTCAATCGCTTATACTTCTGCTAGACCCAGTGAGAGCCGCTCTGGAAGCAGCCAGGTCTGCTGCTCCACCGGCGGCAGCCGCTCAACCGCCTTCTTCGGCCGCTGCTATTTGCAACGACGCGCCGCCGCCAGCACGGATGCCAATAGCAGGGACACTCTTTCGTGTCAATCATCAACATGCAGTGCCACCAGAGACTCCTCCTCCCCACCCAAAATGAGCCTGAGTTCATGAAGGGCTGTTGACGGAGCGGGCGAAAGCCATGTTGGCCAGCACAAGCCTGCCTTGTGCTGGCGATTAAAATTCGCTAGAATTGCGCAAATTTAAAACAAGGCGAGCAGCATGAGCACCAAAAAAGTCTTCATCAAAACTTACGGTTGTGCGATGAACGAGTACGACTCCAACCGCATGCTCGATGTGTTGGCCGATCAAGCCAACACGGTGGAAACCAAAACCATTGAAGATGCCGATATCATTTTGTTAAACACCTGCTCGATTCGTGAAAAAGCGCAAGAGAAAGTGTTCTCAGAGCTGGGTCGTATTCGAAAGCTTAAAGAAAAAAAACCTGATTTAAAAATTGGTGTGGGCGGTTGCGTGGCGAGCCAAGAAGGCAAACTTATCGCCCGGCGCGCGCCGTATGTGGATGTGGTTTTTGGCCCACAAACGATTCACCGCTTACCTGAGCTTGTTAAGCAGGCAGAAACCTCAAAAAAAGTCGTGGTTGATATTTCTTTTCCGGAAATTGAAAAATTCGATAAATTACCCGAGCCTTCAGTGAAAGGCGTAAGCGCCATGGTCTCCATCATGGAAGGCTGCAATAAATACTGTACGTTTTGTGTGGTGCCTTACACACGCGGCGAAGAAATTAGCCGCCCGTTTAACGATGTGCTTCGCGAGTGCATCGGCTTAGCCGAAAAAGGTGTGCGCGAAATCACATTTTTAGGCCAAAACGTGAATGATTACCAAGGCAAAATGGCGGATGGTGAAGTCGCAGACCTGGCTTTATTGATTCATACCGCGGCTGCGATTGACGGCATCGATCGCATTCGCTTTACCACCTCTCACCCGAACGCATTTTCTGAAAATTTGATCGACGCTTATGCTGAAGTACCTCAGCTCGCCAACCAACTGCATTTACCCGTGCAATCAGGCTCCGACCGTATCTTGGCTGCCATGAAGCGTAACCACACGATTTTGGAGTATAAATCTAAGCTGCGTAAATTACGTAAAGTACGCCCAGATATTTATATTAGCTCGGATTTTATCGTGGGTTTTCCCGGTGAAACAGAAGCTGACTTTGAAAAAACCCTGGATTTAGTGCGCGAGATTGGTTTTGATTTTTCATTCAGCTTTATTTATTCACCACGCCCCGGCACACCCGCGGCCAGCTTGCCGGATAACACGCCCTTAGACGTTAAAAAAGAACGCTTAGCACGCTTGCAAGCACTGCTCACTGAAAACACGCAAAAATATTCGCGCGCCATGGTCGGTACCGTGCAAAAAGTGCTGGTTACCGGGGCAGCTAAAAAACACGAAGGTCAGCTCACGGGCCGCACGGAAAATAACCGCATTGTGAACTTTGAAGGCAACCCACGCTTGGTGAATACTTTTGTCGATATCCACATCACACAAGCGCAACCGAACTCTTTGCGCGGAGAAATTGTCACGCAGGGAGAATAGGATGACGATCGGTCTGATCATCGGCGCCACACCAGAAGAAACGAAGCGGCGTGAAAAGCAAATCCATCAGTGGCGAGAGGCTTTAAACGCGCAGCTTGCACCGGGCGAGTTACAAGTCTGGCCCAACATCGACCAATCCACCATTGAATACTTGATCCTTTGGAATCACCCTATCGGCATGCTCAAGCAGTGTCCCCGCTTAAAGGCTGTGACCTCGCTCGGCGCAGGCGTGAACCATATCCTGGCCGATGAGTCACTACCCCGTGATTTACCCGTTGCACGTGTTACAGACACGGTGCTCTCACGTGATATGACACACTATGTGATTCAGGCTGTGCTTAACCAAAGCCGCATGCTGGATCGTTTTCGTGAAGGCCAAACGCGTAAAGAATGGCGACAAACACCGCCCTTTACACTGAACGATGAGCTCACTGTGGGCATCATGGGCTTGGGCGAAATTGGTCAGCACATTGCTCGCGCCTTGCAGTCGATTAATATACCCGTGATTGGCTGGAGTCGTAGACTGAAGACCCTGGAAAGTATGCCCTGTTTTGACGAAGCCGGCCTGGATGAATTTTTAGCTAACAGCCATATTTTAGTGTGTATTTTACCGCTGACGCCTGCAACAGAAGGCATTTTAAACCTTGAGCTCATGCAAAAACTGCCCAAAGGTGCTTACATCATCAACATCGCGCGTGGGCAGCACTTGGTGGAAGCCGATTTAATCACTGCTTGCGACAACGACCAGCTCTCTGGTGCCAAACTCGATGTGTTTCACACTGAGCCACTCCCGCAGGACCACCCCTTTTGGACACACCCCAAGATCGAGATCACCCCGCATAATGCAGGCGTCTCGCTGCCCGCCAACGTCGCCCCGTTTTTGCTTGAGAACTACCGCAGAGTACAACGAGGCGAAACCCTGCTCAATCAAGTTGAAATCACGCAGGGTTACTGACTATAGAGACAACCTGCTTTTAAGCCGCTGCTGCTGATGATGATGGAGCAGCTTGCCTTTGCGCCTCTTGCATCTCTTCAATCGCATCAAACAATGCTGCCGCCGTTTTGACGAGAACCGCATAACCTTTGATCTTGGATTCGTGCTGAATCTTTCCTAGCGTGGTTTTGACTTCAGTAAAATCAGGCTGCTGATGGCCTAGATTGCTTGCCGCAGAAAGGGCATCCCCAAGCATGCGCTCTTTTGTCTGGGCAAAATGTAAGGTATGCCTTTTTCCAGCCTTTTCAAAACGTGACTGAGATCGAACGTGCGCAGCAAAAAAACGGTCTTTCGCTGCTTGAAGGCGATTTTCTATGTTACTACTACTTAAGGAAAATGTGCTATCTGAAGCAGCGCTACTTAATAAAGGCTGAGTCTCTCCTGATCGCTGATGCGATTTAAGCATATCGCGCTTGATATTTGGATGAGACTGAAGAAGATCCATAACAGCGCTTTGGCTTTGTGCTTTACTAATCCCTCGGTTTAAATCTGACAAAAAAGGCGCCATGCGGCTCGTTTCGAGACCCCCTTTCATTTCATCTGATCCAGGCGTTGGTGGCTCTGGCGCATCCTGCGGGACAGCGCCATTGCCTAAGCAGAGCATGGGAATAATAATGACAAAAAAGAATATACCGAGAGTGCTATAGCCAGCATAGTGTCGTTTAGCAATCCGCCTATTAATGATGTCGTGAGCGAGATTTTTTAATTCTGATAACTCTAGCTGTTCAAGGCTTGTGTTGATGAAGGCGATAGGATCTTTTTTTCTAGACATGGAGTTAACCTCTCTTTTTCTGCTTCTGCACATTCCAACATTGGTCAAAAAAAAGTCAACCAAAAGCCTCGTTTTTTCGATTGATTTTTGCACATCATTTAGAATGCCTGGAGTTGGCAATTAAAAACATGACGCCTAGCCATCGCTTGCGAGCTAGACCGTTTAATGCCACAATCAGGCCAGAAACCTTACGGAGCCAGGCCCTCGTTGAACAATCTGCTACTTGACCACGCGTTTAAACTCAAACCCCACGATAATCAACGCCTGTCTGCCCTCTGCGGCCCTGCTGAAGAAAACATCAACTTCATCGAAAAGCACCTAGGGGTCACCATAAACCACCGAGGCCACCGCTTTAATATACAGGGTGATGATCGCCAGGCCATCGAGCAAGCCGCTCACGTGCTGGAAGCTCTCTACGCCGAAACTGAAAACGGTGAAGATATCGTCAAAGAGTCCATCCACCTCGCGCTCAAAGAAGACCCTGCCACACCGGCAGAAAAGGACATCACTTTACGCACCGAACGCGGGCTAATTCGTGCACGCACACCGACCCAAAAAGCTTATTTAGAACGTATTTTTGACCATGCGATTAATTTTGGCATTGGCCCTGCCGGCACGGGTAAAACCTTTCTGGCCGTGGCTTGCGCGGTCGACGCCCTTCAAAAGCACTTGGTTCAGCGCTTGATTTTAGTGCGCCCCGCCGTTGAGGCCGGTGAAAAGCTCGGGTTCTTACCCGGTGACTTAAGCCAGAAGGTCGATCCTTACTTGCGGCCCATTTACGATGCGCTTTATGAACTCTTGGGCTTTGAAAATGTCGGCAAACTCATTGCGAACAATGTGATAGAAATCGCCCCGCTCGCCTACATGCGTGGTCGCACCTTGAATGATGCCTTTATTATTTTGGATGAAGCACAAAACTCGACGAAAGACCAAATGAAAATGTTTTTAACACGCATTGGCTTTGGATCCAAGGCGGTGATCACCGGCGACGTAACCCAAATTGATCTGGCCAAAAACCAGCCGTCTGGCCTGACTCACGTGATGCATATTTTACCGGGTGTAAACAATGTGAGCTTTACCCGGTTTAGTGCGAAAGATGTGGTCCGGCATCCTGTGGTGCAAAGCATTATCCGTGCGTATGAAAAAGATGAACATGAACACCGAGCTTGATTTACAACTCGCAGTTGAAGCAGACACACCTTCAAAGCAAGATTTCCAAACCTGGGTCGATTTAGCCAACGAGCAAAAACAGCCGGCCAGTGTGTGTTTGCGTATTTGCTCAAGCAATGAGATTCAAACACTTAACAAAACGTATCGACAAAAAGACAAACCCACGAATGTCTTATCATTCGCTTATACGCTTGAAGGCGACAGCCCAAGCCCTGAAGATGAGCCACCGCATTTGGGTGATATTATTATTTGTGATGATGTCGTGAAACAAGAGGCCTGCAAGCAGCATAAGTCCAAACACGATCATTATGCGCACATGGTGATTCATGGCATGTTGCATTTACAAGGTTATAATCATATTCAAGATGATGAAGCGCGTATCATGGAAGCACGCGAAGTGGATTTATTAAGGAATTTAGGCATCAAAAACCCTTACGAGGAGCACAATGAGTAACACACCATCCAAAGGTTTACTGGAACGGTTTATGGGCATGCTATCAGGCAGTGACGAACCGAAAAACCGCGCAGAGCTGATCGACATTTTAGAAGACGCAGAGAAAAATCGACTGCTCAAGCATGACGCGATGGAAATGATTCGTGGTGCAATCACCGTAGCGGATCGTCGTGTGGAAGATGTGATGATCACCCGCTCGCAAATGGTCACGCTCGAAATGGACAAGCCCTTACCTGAACTTTTGAATGTAATGATTGAAAGCGGTCATTCGCGCTTTCCGGTGATAGGCAAAGATATCGAGGATGTGCGCGGCCTATTGCTCGCTAAAGATGTTTTGCGTTATTTCGTACTGCATGAACACGAAGGCTTTGATTTACACACCCTGCTCCGCCCCGTGGTCACCGTGCCAGAGAGTAAGCGCTTAGACATGGCGCTAAAAGAATTTCGCGCGAATCACACGCACATGGCGTTAGTGGCCGATGAGCATGGTGTGATTTCTGGTTTATTGACGATTGAAGATATTCTCGAACAAATTGTCGGTAATATTGAAGATGAACATGATCTCGAAGACGATGAGCCTGAAAAAATTCGACAAGCGTCAACATCACACTATATCGTTGATGCACTGACAGAAATCGAAGATTTTAACACTTACTTTGATGCCGAACTTCCAACAGATGAGTTCGACACCATCGGCGGCTTGGTCACGCATCGCTTAGGGCATGTGCCTCAAAAAGGTGAACACTGCACCCTCAAAGGCTTAAAGTTTCAAGTGATCAACGCTGATGAACGTCGCGTCTTGCAGCTCAGCCTGCATCATAACCGCGACAGTGAAAACTAAGCTCTAAACGATGATAAAAAAGTTCGCGATCAAAAATCGCTTGCGTGAAGCAAGATTATTTAAGCGTCGCTTATGGGTGGTTGCGATTATTATTGCATTGCTCATTTTAGCTATCATCGTGCGTCTTGTGTATTTGCAAATCGACCAACACCGTTACTACACCACACTCTCGCGCCATAACCAAATTGCACTACGCCCTATCCCACCACGCCGTGGCCTGATCGATGATAGCAACGGCGTATTACTCGCTAAAAATACACCGGTATTCAGCCTCATGGTCAAACGCGATCAGCTCGGCCAGTTCAAGTCGGAACTGGCGATCTTACAAACCTTGATACCCATCTCCGACACCGAACTTAAGCAATACCAAAAAGAAGCCAGGCAACGCCCCCGCTATGAATGGGTGCCCATCAAAGAAAAACTCAGCGAGCAGCAAGTCGCGATATTTTCAGTAAACCGCTATCGCCTGCCCGGTTTTTCCATACAAGCACGGCTAATGCGCGAGTACCCCACCGCCGAGACCTGCGCGAATGTCGTCGGCTATGTCGGGCGAATTAATCCCGATGACCTTTTAAAAATTGACCCTTCCAATTACGCCGCCACCAACTACATTGGCAAGCGAGGCATTGAGCGATACTTTGAATCACAACTGCATGGCAAAGTCGGCTATAAGGAAGTGGAAACGACATCAGACGGCACGACAGTGCGTGACATGGGTAAAGTGCCCGCACAATCTGGTGTGAATCTGACCCTCACGATCGATAGCAGTTTACAAAAAGCGATGATCAAGGATTTTGGCACACTACGAGGCGCAGCGGTCGCCATCAATCCACAAAACGGCAAGGTGCTGGCTTTAGTCAGTAATCCAACCTACGACCCTAACCTCTTTGTGAAAGGTATCAGCGCTAGCGATTATGCAAAACTGCAAAATAATAGCGACAGACCCTTGTATAACCGCGCCATATCGGGTCTTTATGCGCCCGGCTCAACCATCAAGCCTTTTTTTGCGCTGCAAGGTTTAGACACCGGCGCAATCACACCCGAGACAAAGGTCTACGACCGAGGTTGGTTTCGGCTGAAAGGCACCCATCACATTTATCACAACTGGGATCGTGGCGGCTTTGGCTGGGTGAATTTACACGACGCGATTGTCTTATCGGATGATATCTATTTCTACCAGCTTGCTCACACCATGGGCATTAAGAAAATGGAAGACATACTAAGGCAATTTGGGTTTGGTACCAAAACCGGCATTGAGCTAGCTGACGAGGCAAACGGTGTCATACCCTCGCCCCAGTATAAAATGGGCTTAACCGGCCAATCCTGGTACGAAGGTGACACCGTAATCACCGGTATCGGCCAAGGGTATATGCAAGTGACCCCGCTGCAATTGGCAGAAGCCACCGCCACACTCGCCATGCATGGCAAGCGCTTTCAACCACAATTGCTTAAACAGTATCAAATAGCGGGCAATCCTGTGACCGTGGTGACACCTAAACCTTTGCCGCCTGTCACATTAAATAACGCTAAAGATTGGGATATTGTCATTCAAGCGATGCAATCGGTGGTTAGCTCGCCTCGTGGCACCGGCTTTCGCTTCGGCAAAACACCGTATACGGTGGCCGCCAAAACCGGTACGGCACAAGTCTATACGCTCAAAAATGACGAACAAGATAATCGCCTGTTACCCGAGCGCGAGCGCGATAATTCCTTTTTTATCGCTTTCGCACCCGTTGACCACCCGCAAATTGCCCTGGCCGTTGCGGTGGAAAACAACCCCGACGCACCAGTGATCGCACGAAAAATTATGGACTATTATCTGTTAACTCAGCATCATTGGCAGCCACAAGGGTCACACTAATGTCACTTTTCAGCCAATTACAGCGTAAAAAACAAGATAGCGGCACACAGTATCGCACCTGGCTACAAGTGCTGCACATTGATCTTATTTTATTGCTGAGCTTACTCGCGCTAATTTTTTTTGGCTTTTTTGTGCTTTATAGTGCGAGCAATCAAGACTTCTCGATTGTAACTTCGCAATTAGGCCACATTGTGTTTGCCTTGGTTTTATTATTCCTTTTAGCACAAGTACCGCCGCACTTTTATCAACGCCTAGCGCCGATTTTATACGGGATTAGCGTATTTTCTTTGTTACTGGTATTACTTATCGGCCATGAAAGTTTAGGTGCCAAACGTTGGCTAGGCTTTGGTTTTTTTCGATTCCAACCGTCGGATTTAATTTTATTGTCCTTGCCCATGATGCTGGCTTGGTTTTTTTCCTACCGCCCCTTACCGCCCAATTTAAAAGAAGTCTTGGTCAGCCTCGTCATCATCATGGTGCCTGTATTGCTGACGGCCAAAGAGCCTGACCTGGGTTCCGCGATTTTAATTTTAAGCACGGGCTGCATATTACTCTTGCTCGCCGGCATAAGTTGGCGCTGGGTCTTTGTCGCTTTGATTTTAGCGCTGATTGCGGCGCCCGTGCTGTGGCATGGCATGCATGTGTATCAAAAAGAGCGGGTGCTGACATTTTTAAACCCTGAGCGCGACCCATTAGGTGCAGGCTATCACATTATTCAATCGAAAATTGCCATTGGCTCGGGTGGTTTCTTGGGCAAAGGTTGGCTTAATGGCACGCAATCGCACCTGCACTTTTTACCCGAGCACGCCACCGACTTTATCTTTGCCGTGTGCGCTGAAGAATTTGGCTTAATTGGCTGCTTATTTTTACTATTGCTTTACAGCATTATCATTGCTCGCTGTTTAATCATTACCTTAAATGCTCAAGACACCTTTTCCAGGCTTTTAGCCGGCAGCTTAGCCGGGTTGTTTTTTCTTTCGATGTTTATCAACATCGGCATGGTCAGTGGTATACTGCCCGTGGTGGGGTTGCCGTTACCCATGATTAGTTACGGCGGCACCTCGATGTTAACCCTGATGGCAAGCTTCGGTATTTTGATGTCGATACAAAGCCACCGTAAATTATTGTCGCAGTAAGCCGTGATGCTCCAGAAACTTAAACAGCTCATCACCTGCTTCATCGGGCTAAGCATGGCAACCGCTTTATTCGCCAGCACCCAGCAAGAAACCGATAAACAACACTTCATTAATTACATGGTCAGGCATTATCACGTTTCACGCCCCATGGTGACTCGCGCCATTGAGCAAGCTCAATACCGCGCCAGCGTTTTGCAAAAAATGCGTCAGCCCTTCGAAAGTAAGCCTTGGTACGAATATCAAAAAGCCCTGATCTCGCCAACACGCGTCACACAAGGCGTGGCATTCTGGAAGAAAAACATCGACACACTGCAGTTTATGTTCAACCAGTTTCATGTGCCGTCTAAGGTTATCGTGGGCATTTTAGGCATTGAAACACGTTATGGCATGAATCAAGGCAGCTACAAAGTCATCAATGCCCTAGTCACTTTAAGCTTTTACTACCCTGCCCGCACGAAGTTCTTCCAGACACAGCTGGCTGAATTTATTTTGTATTGCGAAAAAAACCACATCAAAACAGACTCGGTCTTAGGCTCCTATGCCGGTGCGATTGGCCAAGCGCAGTTTATGCCAACGAGTATTTCAGCCTACGCTGTTAGCGCGAAAAAAACAGGCGATATCGATTTATCTCACAACGTCGGCGATGTGATTGCCTCTGTGTCTAACTTTTTATCCAAGCAAGGCTGGCGCCCCGACCAAGCCATCGCCACATTGGCGAGATTTAAAGATACCAAAGCACTCGCGTATGTCAAAAAACACGATGCCCACAAGCGACTAAGCTTATTAGCCTGGGAAAAATTGGGGGTGTACCCTAAAGTGCCGCTACACATGAAAGACAAAGCGATTAAAGCGCGCTTGATGGCTATGCCTTTAAAAAAGGGAACAGAATACTGGCTCACGTTTTACAATTTTGATGTTATCAAGCATTACAATCCTAGTAATAATTATGCGCTCGCCGTTGTATTACTCGGCACAGCGATACAAGATCAACTCTTAAAAGAAGGCTACATAAAAACATGAAATGGGTTTTACTCCTTTTATCATTGACCCTGTGTGCCTGCAGCCAAGCGAAAGATGGCGCACCCAGTGGCACCGTGGATCTAAGCCAAGTGCATAACGCCAAACCTCGTATTCTTAAACGCACAAGCTATGGCAACCCTAAGTCATACACCGTGCTCGGCAAAACCTACTACGTCTTAAAATCACCTTATGGTTATCACGCTGTGGGTTACGCGTCTTGGTATGGCACCAAATTTAATGGCAAACTCACCTCATCCGGCGAGCGATACGATATGTACAAAATGACGGCTGCGAATAAAGTGCTGCCCGTACCATGCTACGTGAAAGTTACCAATATCGCCGCACATAAAACCATCATTGTTAAAGTCAATGACCGCGGGCCATTTCATGAAGATCGCATCATTGATTTATCCTACGTGGCAGCCTTAAAGCTAGGTATTGTAGGTCACGGCACAGCCATGGTCTCTGTAAGCGCGATTGACCCGCGCGAGAATGTAGCCAATCAAGGTTTGAAAACCTTATACGTGCAGGCGGGCTCTTTTGCCGACAGCGCAAATGCTAAGCGCTTAAGCCTGAGATTGCAAAAATTGACGCATCAGCACACCGATATTGTACCGATCACGCTCAATGGAAAACGCTACAACCGCGTGTACCTCGGTCCACTTGACACGCTTGAGCAAGCGCTTACCATTGAGCGACAATTGAAATCGATAGGCATTAAGCACCCTGTCACACTCACACACCTGTAAAAGGATAAACATGAGCGCGCTACAAACCACCATCGAGCAAGCCTTTGAAAACCGTCACGCTATATCGCCGCACACTGCAGACAACAAAACCAAACAAGCCGTAAAATCTGTCATCGATCTTTTGAATCACGGCAAGCTGCGCGTGGCCGAAAACATCGACGGCCAATGGCATTGCCATGAGTGGGTGAAAAAAGCTGTCTTGTTATCGTTTAGGCTATTTGACAACCACGTCATCGAACAAGGCTTTAGCCAGGCCTTTGACAAAGTGCCGTCAAAATACAGTGACTACACGGCTCATCAATTTGAAGAAGACAAAACCCGTGTTGTGCCGCCAGCCGCTATTCGACACGGTAGCTTTATTGGTAAAAACACCGTGATCATGCCTTCATTCGTAAACATTGGCGCCTACATTGACGAAGGTTGCCTAATTGACACCTGGGCCACCGTCGGCTCTTGTGCACAAATCGGTAAAAACGTGCATTTGTCTGGCGGGGTGGGTATTGGCGGTGTATTAGAGCCTTTACAAGCCACGCCCACCATCATTGAAGACGATTGTTTTATCGGTGCGCGCTCTGAAATTGTTGAAGGCGTGATTATCGAAAAAGGCTCAGTGATCAGCATGGGGGTTTTCATCGGTCAAAGCACTAAAATTTATGATCGCATTAACGATACAGTGCTCTACGGTCGTGTGCCTGCAGGTAGCGTGGTCGTGCCCGGCACACTACCCGGCCATAATGGTAAATACCAACTGCAATGTGCCGTGATTGTAAAACGCGTGGATGAACAAACACGAAAAAAAACCAGCATCAATGACTTACTACGAGGCGACTAATGTTTATTTTGTACGGGATTAAACATTGCGACACAGTAAAAAAAGCACTCGCATTTTTACAAGAGCACGAATGTGAATGTCGTTTTCACGATGTGCGTGCTGACGGCATTGACGAAGCGCTCATCAACACCTGGTTGCATTTTGTGAGCTGGGAAACTTTAGTGAATACGAAATCAAAAACCTGGCAAGGACTGTCGACCTCTGAAAAACAAGGCTTAAACGAACAAAGAGCCGTGCATTTAATTTGCCAGCACCCGACGTTACTCAAACGCCCCGTGTTGAACACCGGCAAAAACGTGCTAGTGGGATTTGATTCATCATTGTATTTTAAGGCTATCGATGAGAACCGTTAAGGCTTTAACACACGCATTGATCGCTTGCGAGTCTGTGACACCCGATGACGCAGGTTGCCATACCCTGATTGAAAAGGAACTCGCGCTGGCAGGTTTTCGCTGCGAGCACCTTGATCACGCTAGCGTTAAAAACCTCTGGGCCACACACGGTAACGGCGCCCCCTATTTTGTGTTTGCCGGGCATAGCGACGTAGTACCACCGGGCGATTTAGACTTGTGGCACACACCCCCGTTTGAACCCACAGAAAAAGATGGCCTGCTTTATGGCCGTGGTGCCTGCGATATGAAAGCTGCCTTAGCGGCCATGGTGTGCGCCGCACGGGATTATGCAAAGGCGAACCCCAATCATCCTGGCACGATTGCGCTTCTGATCACGAGTGACGAAGAAGGCCCTGCCGAGCACGGCACGCGCCATGCCGTGGAAATATTGCAATCACGTGGCATTCAGTTTGATTGCTGCATTATTGGTGAACCCAGCTCATCTGAGCGACTGGCCGACACGATCAAAATCGGTCGACGCGGTTCTTTGCATGCTGACATTCAGCTTATTGGGCAAAGTGGGCACGTCGCCTACCCTGAGACCGTGAATAACCCGGCTCATCTTGCGGCAGGCTTTATTCAAGCTTTGTGCAATGAACGCTGGGACAATAAAACACTCGAGGCTTTTCCTGCAACGAGTTTACAAATCACCTCACTGGCATCACACAGTAGTGCGGGTAATACCACACCCGAAACAGCACACATACACATCAATTGGCGCTATTCGCCCGCCACCTCAAGCGGCGCCATTGCCGCTCGTGTGGAAGCGATTGCAGACTCGCTTAATCTATATATCAAAACCGAATGGAAAACATCAGCTGAGCCCTTTATGACAACGCGGGAAAGTGATTTTATTTCGCAAGTGCAAAACGCTTGCGAACAACACACTGGCTATCACCCTGTGCTTTCCACCAGCGGCGGCACCTCTGACGGACGATTTATTCGCGCAATATGTAGCAACCTTGTAGAGCTTGGCATGGTTAATAAAACGATCCATCAAATTAATGAGCATATTCCCGAAAAAGACATTGAGGTTTTGAAAGCCATTTATTTCACGATATTGCTCAATGTCTCACGGTTGTCCCATTAAAAATATTTTGCTCAACTTAACCACAAACGTTCAGTTTTGAGGCGAGGTTGGGCGGAAATTTGATGAGAAAAC
>PCWT01000049.1:51928-54005 GCA_002796245.1 Gammaproteobacteria bacterium CG11_big_fil_rev_8_21_14_0_20_46_22
TGATTTAATGGGACAGCCCTGCTCAATGTCTTGTGATCGCTTGACCGCAAAAGCACGATCCGTTATCCTCACAGCCCTTATGGTGGCATCGGTCCCCGCGCACTGCTAAATTGCGAACCCCGCCAGGTCCTGACGGAAGCAACGGTAGTGATGGCTGCAGGTGCGTTGGTCAGGCTGATGCTGCCACCTTCTTTGTGTTTGCCCGCCTGTCCTTTTGTCATCCTCGCGCAGGTGGTGGTCAACAAACCCCTGGAAATCTCAGCCAAAAACCAGTACATTTTAGGTCGAATCCGTAGGACCACCCATGACAAATTTAGCCCTTGCCCGTCAATACCGCCCGAAGAACTTCGATGAACTCGTGGGCCAAAATCACGTTCGCCTAGCGCTCTCGCACGCTTTAGAACAAGGCCGCTTGCACCATGCGTATTTATTCACCGGCACGCGCGGTGTGGGCAAGACCACGATTGCTCGCATTATCGCCAAGTCGCTCAATTGTGAAACCGGCATCACCGCCACACCGTGTGGCCAATGCCAGGCTTGCCTTGAAATTGACCACGGTCGATTTGTCGACTTAATCGAAATTGATGCCGCCAGCCGCACCAAGGTCGAAGACACGCGAGACATCTTGGATAATGTGCAATACACCCCCAGCAAAGGCCGATACAAAGTCTACCTGATTGACGAAGTGCACATGCTCTCCACGCACAGCTTTAACGCTTTACTCAAAACCTTGGAAGAGCCGCCAGCGCATGTGGTGTTTTTACTGGCCACCACTGATCCTCAAAAAATCCCCGTCACCGTGCTGTCTCGCTGTTTACAGCTTGCTTTAAAAAAACTACCTAGTGATCAGATTAAACAGCAACTTATCAAAATTCTTTCGGCTGAAAATGTCCGCTTTGATGAGGCCGCCCTCGTATTGCTGGCCAAATCCGCCAAGGGCAGCTTGCGGGATGCGCTAAGCCTCACCGACCAAGCGATCGCCTACTGCCAGAACAACATCACCCTCGATGCGGTGCGCGAGATGCTCGGCACCCTAAACCACGAGCGCTTATGGGCGATTTTTGATGCGCTTGAAGCCTCGGACGCACAGGCCCTGCTTGCCACCAGCCAAGCCCTGTCTGACGATGGCCTCGATTTTGAGCAAGTGCTGGATGAGTTCATCACCCTGATTCAGTACATCAGCCTGTACCAAGCAGCCCCGCAAGCGATTCAGTACGAAGAGCTAGACCTCGACAAACTGGCCAAATACGCTAAGCGCTTATCGCCAGAAGACTGCCAACTGTATTATCAAATCGCACTCACTGGCCGTCGTGATTTGCCCCTTTCACCTGACCCAAAGCAAGGCTTTGACATGCTACTGCTGCGCTTGCTCGCGTTTAAACCGAATGATATTGAATCAGCAGTACCTGCACCAAAGGCCAGCATGAGCACGCCTAAAGTTGGCGCGCAAAAAGCTGTGCCGAAAACAACAGTAGCGCCAATAAAAGCCGTGAACCAAAACCATTGGAGCGAGGTGGTCGCCGCACTCGATGTCGCCGGCATGACCAAATCCCTACTGGAACACACAAGCTTAAAATCACAAGATAAAAATAGCATTGAGCTGGTTTTGGATGAGAGCCAGTCAGCCATGCTCAACGATAAGCAGCACACCCGCATCAGTGAGGCGATC
Source organism: Gammaproteobacteria bacterium CG11_big_fil_rev_8_21_14_0_20_46_22 (assembly GCA_002796245.1). Taxonomy (NCBI): domain Bacteria; kingdom Pseudomonadati; phylum Pseudomonadota; class Gammaproteobacteria; species Gammaproteobacteria bacterium CG11_big_fil_rev_8_21_14_0_20_46_22. Next base: position 53,598 of record PCWT01000049.1, read on the forward strand.
GAAAAACATTTCGGCCAAAAACTGAAACTTGTGATCAATGTTGGCAAAGGCGGCGATACCCCGGCACAACAAAAAGCTGACGATGCGCACTCCAAAAAACAGGCAGCGATTAGCTCGATTCAACAAGATGACACCGTCAAAGCACTGATGGACCAATTCGATGCTAAAGTGATTCCAGAAGCGATCAAGAGCAATACTTAAAAAAACGGTAATTATTCAGCATTTTTTCTGAATAATTACCTTATTTCTTAAGAAAATTGGTCTGGACAAAGGGGGCCACTATGAACCCCTGGGCGCTAGGGCTTTCATAATTGAGGTCTTCGTACACGACACAACTCCTTCTAATTTGAGTCAGGCAAAGCTGGGGGCTGGTATGGTTTGGGTTTAAAAAGCCTCACTGCTTGCTTA
>PCWT01000050.1 GCA_002796245.1 Gammaproteobacteria bacterium CG11_big_fil_rev_8_21_14_0_20_46_22
GCTCAATTTATTTGCTATGGGCGCGAGCGATGAATTTGTGGCCAAAGCGCTGAACTTGAGTCTTTCTGAAGTCGCTAAGTTTCGCAACGCGTTGCAGGAAAATAAATAAACTTTGCTCACCATATTTTTGTCGCCCGGGTCGTGACCCGGGAAATTCCCCCCGGATTACGCGCTTCGCGCTAATCCGGGCTACACTTTTCTCAAAAAAATTTAGGCGGCCAGTTTTACAGGATGAGGAGAATTGGCCTGCATTGGCCACGTAGGGTTGAATAATACGGTTTTATGACGCATTAAGCGTGACGCATGTTGCGTCATGTCTATCCGCATGATAACACCCTCTTTTTGGAGTAGCCTAATTAGGTGAATAAAATGACACATAAAACAGAAATATATTTTCCTACAGGTATTGTTACCGGAAGCGCTTTTTGTAATAGAGAAAATGAGCGTGATTATTTAAAAAAAAGGTTAGACCAAAAAGAAGCTGAAGGACGGCCGTGGCCAGGGCCTCGATGACCTGGTGCTTAGATAATAAAAAACCCTATAATAAGGGTCGCGAGTTCAAACCCGCCGTTAGCGCGGCTTTGCCTTGCTAGGCGTCTGAATAATTACAAATCAATTTTGCAATTGATATTTCTTAATGGCTTGTTGAGGCACAACAACCCCGTGTCCTGGCATTTTAGGTAGCTTTATTTTTCCGTCTTTAATATTGAAATCATGGGTAAATAAATCTTCAGGAAAAAAATCAATGTGTTCGATGTAATGGCTATCGCAAAGTCCAGCTAGACTGCAAGATAGCTCATGAAATAAATGTGGACCTAAAATTAAATTTGCATCGTTAATTATTTTGGCTGAACGCTTAAATCCAGTTATTCCACCTTGATAAATAACATCAGGTTGTAATATTTTGGCGGCTTTTAAAGTACAGACATCTTGAATCGCCCAGTGACAATTCATATTTTCACCGGTCGCAATTGCTACAGGACTGAGTTCAGCTAACCTGGCCAGTTCTGTGATGCTATTGCTAAATAGGGGCTCTTCAAACCAGGCGACATCGAAATCAGCTAACCGTTTGCTTATTTCAATGGCGGAATCAAAATCATAATATTGATTAGCATCAACCGATAATGTCAGATCGTTACCAAACGTATGACGTAAAAATTTTATTCTTTCGAGATCATTGTCGCAGCCAATGCGCATTTTAAAATGATGACAGCCACGATCTAAATACCAAGCAACGTCTTCTTTCATTTCTTGATGAGTATCAGTTAACCATCCGCCATTACCATAAGGCACAACGAAATCTTTTTTGATATTAAATAATTGATGGAGAGGTTTGTTTTCATGTTTAGCCTGAATATCCCAGGCGGCTAAGTCAATCGCGGCTAACGCATAGAGTGCATAACCAGATTGTAAATGATTACGTTTATGTAGCCAAAGGTGTTGCCATAAGGCTTCGGGTGAAACAAATCCTTGTTGCAATAATTTTTCAGAAAAGAGAGTATGAATACAATTTTCTATTATATTAATATCAGCTAGCGTAGATGCTCGAAGCAGCCCCTGTCCTTCAATGCCGGTATCCGTTTGCAGTAAAAAAAGAAGGCAATAAACATGCTCAAGGTGAACATGTCTGGTTTTCATCAGCTTATTTAAAGGAACTTTTAGTTTGATGGTATTTAATGAGCTGAGTTTCACGGTTATCACAATTTAATTCAAATTGAGTTCTATTATAAACAAAACGACCTGTAATAAAAGATAGAGTCGCGTGGCCAATGAATAGAGAGCCAGAAACTTTTCGTAAGTTTGAGTTTGTTGATTTTAAATGGTACCGAGGGTCGGACTCGAACCGACACGTTGTCGCCAACACCGGATTTTGAATCCGGCGCGTCTACCAATTCCGCCACCCCGGCACACAGGATCGCCAGTATATCAAAGGATTAGGGTATGGCAAGCTTTTCGGTTTCTTTTTTAGCGGCGAATGTTTAGCCTTGCAAGCGATGCTGCGAGCTGACTAGCATCATCGGCCTGTTGCTGAGCATCGCGGGCTGCTTGGGCCTGTTGGTTTTGCTTCAATAAACCTAGGACTGTTACTCTGGCTGTGCGGCCGCTAGAAGGGGTATCGTTGGCTGTTGGCGCTGGGTTGTTATTCATTTTGCTCTTCCTTGTTGGAGTTTGCTCACTGATGAGTATACCGTAAGTGCCTGGCTTACCCTAACGCTAAAGCTCGAAAAACAACTTGCCGGCTATCTCAACCAATCCCGCGCAGGCAAAAAGTCGGTGTACAGCTTGGCTTCTGCGCTGCCGGGGGTGGGTTGCCAGTCGTATTTGAAGGTGACTTCAGGCGGTAGCGACATCAAGATCGACTCAGTTCGGCCTTTGGATTGCAGGCCAAAAATCGTGCCGCGGTCATAGACGAGGTTAAACTCCACATAGCGCCCACGACGGTAACGCTGAAAATCTTTGTGCTGATCCGTAAACGGTGTGTGTTTGCGTTTTTCAACGATCGGAATATACGCTTGAGTGTAATGCTCGCCGATGCTTTGCATGAGCGAAAAACAGCGTTCAAAGCCACCTTCGTTTAAATCATCGAAAAACAAGCCGCCAACACCACGCGCTTCACCACGGTGAGGCAGGTAAAAATACTCATCGCACCAGCGTTTGTATTCGGGGTAAACCTGCTCGCCAAAGGGCTCGCAAGCGTCTTTCGCGGTTTGGTGCCAGTGTATGCAGTCTTCTTCAAAGCCATAATAGGGGGTTAAATCAAAGCCGCCGCCAAACCACCAAATGGGCTCTTGATCTTTAGGCGTCACACAAATAAAACGCACATTGGCGTGTGAGGTCGGCACGAACGGATTGTTGGGGTGGATAACCAGCGAGACGCCCGTGGCTTCAAACGGGCTGTCTTCTGGGATGTGAATACGGCCATCAGTGGCCTTTTTAGGCAGCCTGGCACCTTTAACGTGAGAAAAGTTCACGCCGCCTTTTTCAAACACCGCACCGTTTGCGATCACCCGGGTTCGTCCGCCACCACCGCTTTTATGTTCCCAGAGGTCTTCTTCAAAGCGTGCGTGGCCATCGCTGATTTCTAGCGCCTGGCAAATGCGATCTTGCAGGCCCATCAGGTAGTTTTTAACTGTTTCAAGCTGTGTGTTCATGCTTTTTGCCTCGTGGATTTGCTTGGGCTGAAATATACCTAATTACTGTGCCAGAAAGGATGATTTATATCAATCCGCCAGGTAAAATGTGCCCAAAACTGGATGAGCCCTATGATTACTATCACAGACAGCGCGCAAGCGTACCTAAAAAAATTGCTTGAAAAAGAGCGTGAGAAAAACCCGGATGTGGCGATCCGCGTTGAAGCGATTGATTTAGACACCCCGTTTGCAGAATGCGGCGTACGGTTTTTCGTGCCGGGCCCTGAGAATACGGAAGACTTAATTTTGGATTTTCCGGGGTTTCAAGTCTTCGTAGAAGGCAAAAGCGTGCCTTACCTGGAAGAGACTAAAATCGACCTGGAGAAAAATGGCCTGTCGCAGGAACTGGTGATGACCACCCCTAAGCTGAATCCTTTGAATTATTTGGGCGATGATGCGCCGCTGTTTGAGCGCGTGGTCTTTTTTATTGAATCTGAAGTAAACCCTGAGTTGGCGGGGCACGGTGGTATGGTGCGTTTGGTGGAAATCACCGGCGCCAATGAGGCCGTGCTGCAATTTGGTGGTGGCTGCCAGGGCTGCAGCATGGCGGACATCACATTGAAGCAGGGTATAGAGAAGAACCTCTGCGATCGCTTTCCCGAAATCATCGCAGTGTTGGATGCCACGGATCACGCTTCTGGCGATAACCCTTACGCATAAGGAGAGGCTATGAACCTTTGTCGAGTATTTGAAGAAAAAATTAAACAGATGGTGCCAATGACAGCGTATACGGATTTTGTCGTTGATGATGTGAGTGAGGCTCGTTGTGCACTTACGATTCCTTTAACCCAAAAAACCACGAACCATGTTCAGTCTTTGTATTTGGGGGCTTTGGCCATGGGGGGTGAACTAGCGCCGGGCATTTTGGCGCTGTATTTTATTGAGCTATCCCAGCAGCCCATTGTTTTGGTGTTTAAGGATATGCACATGGATTTTCTTAAGCGTGCCGATACGGATGTCACCTTTGTGTGTGATGATGCGGCGAGTTTAAAAGCCTTGGTTAATCGGGCGGTACAAAGCGGCGAACGTGAAGAAGCCGCGGTTGAGGCGCGGGCTTTAAGCGCTGATGGTGAGACAATTTTCGCCTTGTTTAAATTGACGGTTTCGATTAAATTAAAAGCCTAATCATAAGGAGATTAGCTATGAGAAGTTTACCTAAATTTGCGTTTATTATTCCGGCCTGCGTTGCGCTTGCAGCGTGCAGCAGTATTGCAAAGGAGCAAACCAAGTTTCAAACCAAAACCTTAGCCGATGGCAGTACGCTTCATTACAATGTGAATGTCGCGCCGACTAAAGCTTGGGGTTGCCGTCGCGTTGGTAAAACGTTAACGGACAGCTGGGGTGCGGTCCAAACCAAGGCGCAGTTTCACTTTGGCGGCCCTGTTGAATATATGGCGGGCGAAGGTGTGGATTACCTCAATAAGAACCCTGTGCATGCAAACTACATGAACATCAATTTACCTGCTGATGTGAGTGTGGCTGATGTCGAAGTGACCGCGTTTAAAAAGGCGCATGTGTACTTTTATCAGTGTAAAAAAATCAACCCTGAGAATCGATTGGGCCGTCAAAGCGGTGTAGAGATTAGTTAAAGTGATTTGGCGCGCCATGCCGATACGGGTCGGCTGGCCCGCTGCGTTTTTCATGGCTTTCAAGGGAGGGGTGGTGTGTCGCCTTATCTTAAAATGGTGTTGCTGTTAGTTTGCTCAAACACCTTTATGACCTTTGCGTGGTATGCGCACTTGAAAAATTTAGCTGGAAAACCTTTATTACTCGCTGTCGTCGTCAGCTGGGGGATTGCGTTTTTTGAATACATGTTTCAAGTGCCGGCTAATCGCATTGGGTTTGAGGTTGGGCACATGACCTTGGCTCAGTTAAAAATCACGCAAGAGGTTATTACTTTATCGGTGTTTGTGCCTTTTTCTGTGCTTTATATGAGACAGGGGTTGTCGCTTAATTATATTTGGGCTGCATTATGCTTGGCTGGTGCCGTTTATTTTATTTTCAAATAGGGAAGTTTGCATGCGCATTATTATTTCTTCGTGTTTTTTTCTGCTGAGTTCGCTCACTTTTGCTTCGACCCCTGCTCAAATTCATCAAAAAACTCAAGCCTTCATTCATCGCATCGCACCCTTGGCCATCAAAGCTGACAATGTTATCCTCGCTAATCGTAAGCGTTTATTGGATTATTATGCCTTGTATAAACAAGGTGAGCAGCTGGGTACGCCCCGTTGGGAGTGGATGGCCGGCCTGGCTAACTACTATGGCATGAAGTCACCTGATTTTACGAAAAAAACCACTTGGAAAACCTTGTTACGCCGCGTGAATGTCATTCCGCCTTCGCTTGTGATTGCGCAGGCCGCGATTGAATCGGCTTGGGGCACATCACGCTTTGCTAAAGAAGCGAATAATTATTTTGGTCAGCACTGCTTTAAAACCGGCTGCGGCTTAATGCCAAAGCGTCGCCCTAAAGGTGAAAGGTTTTTGGTGGAGAAATTTGATTCGCCGTATGCCTCAGTGCAGAGTTATATGCACAATTTAAACACTCATTATAACTATGACAAGTTTCGTGCTTTGCGTGAGAAACGCGTGCAAGAGGGTGAGCCCCTCACGGGCTATACGTTGGCTAAAGGTTTGGATACATATTCAGAGCTCGATGGCTACGTGAAATACGTGCGCCTGGTGATTAAAAAGCATCACCTGGCGCAGTATGATAAAGGGTTTTAGAATTGATAGCCGATGTCGAGCATGAAGTTTAATAGGTTTGTTTTCACTTTCGTCGTTACTGTGGATGAATGCGAGAGGGTTTTGCTTGAGAACCCGTAGTAGTTGACGTGCGCACCTGCATAAAAATGCTCGCTAAGTTTTTGAACCATGCCAAGTCCAATGTTGTAACCGACTTTTGTGTAATTGAGTGTGCCAAGTGAAACATTGTTTTCTTTGGCGGGCGCTTTCATTCTTAACCATTCTGGTCCAGCTTCGGCGTAGAAATAATGGGATGATGACGGTGCGAAACCGAGTCTGACTGTGCCGCCCCAAAGGTGTTGCGGCATAAAGTGATTGACCGTGGTTGAGCGGGAAACTGCATCGTTAGCGTTGTACTGATAGTTTAGCTGTAAGCCAGTCAGCCAATGTTGAGTCCATTGAAAGTTATAAGCTGCGAAAGCTTCGGCCGCCCAGCTGGTACTCGATTCGCTAACATCCGTTTGTCCGCCAGAACTCGTAATGTAAAGTGGCAAGCGAAAGCTTGAAATACCCGCACCGAGACCCAGGTTAAACCCCGTGAAGGCGTGTGTTGTTGCTGAGCTGTGACCAGCTGCAAACGTGATAGCAGGCAGAGCGGCTAGGGATGTGATTAGGATTTTTTTCATACATTTCCTCCGTGAATTAACGTTTAAAAGGGGCGCATTGTTTGTCAATGAGTTCAAAGCGTAAATGCTCATAGCTCGGCAAACCGTTTTTATACGGTGGATACGCTTCACCGTATGTCAGTGGCGCTAAGTATTCGCGCGCGGCTTCTGTGATATGAAAGCCATCCTCTGAAATAAACTCAGGCGGCATCATTTTTTCCACGTTCGCGATTTTGTTTAACGGCGCTTCTTCGATGTGCCATTCATACGGCGCATTCGATGTGCGAATGATCACCGGCATCATGGCCGTTTTGCCGGCAATGGCAAACTCCACGGCGGCTTTACCCACAGCATAGGCTTGGTCAAAGTCGGTTTTAGAACTTAAGTGGCGAGCGGAGCGCTGCATGTAATCGGCAATCGCGTAATGGTTTTTATAACCGAGCTTGGATTTAACCAATTCAGAAATCACTGTAGCAGCGCCACCTAATTGTGAGTGACCAAAGGCATCTTTCAAGCCGGATTCTGCGATGAATTTACCATCGGCCGTTTTAGTGCCTTCAGACACGGCAATCACACAGTAACCGTGTTGCTCAACACAGCGTTGTGTTTCGGCTAAAAATTTCGCCTCATCAAACGGCACTTCGGGAAATAAAATAATGTGCGGTGCTTGGCCGTCTGCTTGGCGTGCTAAGCCTGCGGCGGCTGCAATCCAGCCTGTGTGTCGCCCCATCACTTCGATGATGAACACTTTGGTGGAAATCGACATGGCTTTCACATCCAGGCCGCATTCTAGCGTGGAGGTTGCGATGTATTTTGCTACTGAGCCAAAGCCCGGGCAGCAGTCGGTGATGGGTAAATCGTTGTCAATCGTTTTGGGGATGCCGATGCATTGCAGCGGGTAGCCCATGGCTTCACTCAATTGGGCCACTTTATTGGCCGTGTCTTGGGAATCATTACCGCCGTTATAAAAAAAGTAGCCAATATCATGCGCTTTAAACACTTCGATCAAGCGCTCGTATTCTTTACGGTTTTCATCCAAACCTTTGAGCTTATAGCGGCAAGAACCAAAGGCACCACCTGGCGTGTGTTTTAACGCGGTGATTTGCTCAGGCGAAAATTGTGCCGTATCAATCAAGTTTTCTTCGAGCGCACCTAAAATACCGCGATAACCAGCGTATACCGTGCCTATTTGGCCTGCGTATTGCCGTGCGGTTTCAATCACTGCTGCAGCACTCACATTGATCACTGAAGTCACGCCGCCAGACTGGGCGTAGAAAGCATTTTTCGCCATGATATCCCCTTAAAAGTCAGCGTGTATTGTGGCGAGTTTGGGCTAAAAATACAAGGCTTGCTCGGTTCAAATTTTGTCCATTCATTCAGGCCTATGCTACTTGTGCACCTGTTGGTTAGAGATTGCTGGCGCAAGCAAAATACCTGAGGCTTTTTTTGTTGGCTCCATTAAAAAATGAGGTATGGTTTCGACCTCAGATTTTATTCCCTAGGCCAAGTTACCAGAATGGGCTTAATAAAACCTTAAGGCATATTCGCTAACGTATACCTAAATTTAAGGGTAAACTTATGGATACATTCTTTTCTTCTGGGGCAACAACGGTTTCTCAGTCTGTGGTCTACGTTCCGCAGGGTAAAACCGCGAGGCTTTCAAGGGCATCGTTCGAGCACGGCATTACAGGGCTTGCGACGGATGGTTTTAGCAATTGTCTCATTGTGGTGTTTATCGGGGAAAATGGGGTATCGATGAGCCATGTTGATACCCATATGGCGCTATTTTTCTCTGAGGAGCTTAGGAAGGAGCGACAGTGGGTTGGTGATCGTTCGGTCTGTAAAATCATTCATCGTGGTGAAGGTTTTCCTAAATACTGCTTTAACCAACGAAATCTTTTCTCAGATGTTGAGTGGATAGACGTTGTTATGCCTACTGACGCGGTCAGGGTCTATAGGGCGTCAGACAACATGCAAGGATTTGAGGTTCAACTGGCGCCTAATCTTAATAATGTACCTTTGATTAAACACCCGAATGAACGGCATTTCTGGCCTGTTTACAAAGGGCGAGAGATGATGTTCATAAGTCGGGTAGGGTTGGAAGTTGAGCCGTTATCTGCATGCTTGTCAGGGGTTCAATTTTCATCAGTGCATTTGTTATTTGGTGGCCAATATTGGAAAAAGTTGCCCGATAAAGAGCTTGAGCTCCCTCAGGATTTGGCTGCTCTCGTCGCAAAAAATTCATCAGTAACTTCTGGCGGCTTGGTGAGCCAAAAAAGTAATATTGGTTTGCGCATGACGATACTGCGTTTGCTGGATCATTTTGGGTCGGTTTTAGGTATTAATGTTATGTCAAGCGAGACGACTCTGAACGCTTTTTATCCGGCAGCAGAGGCATCCGCGCGTTACTTGGTTTGGCGTGCGCTACAATACAACCCTGTTGCATTACTGCATGAAGAGGCTTTAGATGTTGCCCATGATGAGAGATCTGTTGCTTCCCTTGTTGAGTCTGAGCTTGATCTCGCAATTCAAAGTCGTTTAAAGGCATTGTTAGATAATCCGCTGTCTTCTTTTAGGCCTGATAATCTGCTTCAGTTGCTTGAAGAGTGTCGAGGACTTGTTGCCCGTACAGGCTATATCGACGCGATAATCACAGGCCTAGAGTCTTGTTTTCGATCGTATAATCATTTGGTGGAATATAAAAGAAGCATAGATCAGGTCCCGCGCTGGCGAGACGAAATAAAAGCAGCGTTTATAGGGCCTTTGCCCAAGGCATTCGCTGAAAAGCGCTACGGTGAAGCGGCAGAGATTTTGGCTCGTTTATTGCCCTTGGCGATTCGTGCCTACGATGAGTCAGACAAGAATCTTTCACTTATTTTGCATAATTATGGGCGAGCGTTGTTTCTTGATGGCAACGCGGAAAAAGCGCGACCTTATTTAGAGCAAGCGTATGAGCTGCGTGACCGCAATTTGGGTCACAATGATGAAAGAACGCAAAGAACAAACCAGCTTCTTGAAGAATGTCAGCGTCAGTTACCCGGTCCCTTGCGCCCCTAGTGACCTTGGCTGAATGAAGCGATATACTGGCTCGATAGTTCAAGGGGTAGGTATGCGGCACATTCATCTTATTGGCATTTGCGGCACGTTCATGGCGGGTATTGCGTCCTTGGCCAAGGCCATGGGCTTTCATGTCACGGGCAGCGATGAGGGCGTTTATCCGCCCATGAGCACCATGCTGAATGATCTGGGTATCGAGTACTTTCAGGGGTTTGATGCAAAACATTTAAGCCCCGCGCCCGATGTGGTGTTAGTCGGTAATGCGACTAAGCGCGGTAACCCTGAGTTTGAGGCGGTGTTATCTCATCGCATGGCATATCAATCTGCGCCGGAGTGGTTGTATCAGCATGTCATGCGTGATCGTGTTATTTTTGCGGTGGCCGGTACACACGGTAAAACCACCACCAGTGCCATGTTGGTGCACGCTTTACGAAAGCTTGGGCAAGACCCAGGCTTTTTGATCGGTGGCTTGCCACACGGTTTCGAGGCGTCGGCACACTTGGGGCAGCAGTATTTTGTGGTAGAGGCTGATGAATATGATACTGCGCTTTTCGATAAGCGCTCGAAGTTTTTGCACTATCACCCGGATTTTTTAGCCTTAAATAATCTAGAGTTTGATCATGCTGATATCTTTCGTGACCTTGAAGATGTGAAGCGTCAGTTTCATCATTTGCTGAAAACTTTATCCCAGAATGCTTTGGTTGCGTATAACGCAGCGGACGATAATCTTCAGTCTGTGTTGGCACAAGGCTGCTGGTCGAAAACGCAGGGGTTTAACACGAAAGAGGGTTTGCAGGCGGCGGCGATAACGTCGGATTTTTCGCAGTTTGATGTGCGAAATGAAGGCGAGACCATTGCAACCATACATTGGCCTTTGATCGGTGAGCATAATGCGCAGAATGCTTTGGCTGTGTTCACCCTGTTGACGAGGGCGGGCTTTGAGGCGAAGGCGATTGCTGCCGCGCTTGAAAGTTTTAAAGGCGTGAAGCGCCGTATGGAAATCTTGTCCGAAAAAAAGGGTGTGACGATATACAATGATTTCGCACATCATCCCACTGCGATTAAAACTACCTTAAAAGCGTTGCGTGCGAAAGTCGGGGCAAGGCGGATTATTGCCGTGTTGCAGTTTGGCTCGTACACCATGCGAGAAGGGGTGCACGCACCGTCTGCGTTTGTGGAGGCGTTGTCAGCGGCGGATGATGTGATCGTGAAGTCTAATACACAGAATCAAGTGGTATTGGCCGCGTTAAAAGCCCATTTTGGTGAGCGCTTCTTGGCCAGCGATGCGGTGGCAGATATTGCGGATGCGATTCATCGTGAAGCGAAGTCGGGCGATACGGTGTTAATTATGTCGAACAGTAGTTTCGATGGTTTGTATAATTTGTTATAAAAACCCGGGTTATTTCTCACCGTAGTTGCTTCGCAGCAAAGGCGGATCAATCCAGGTTGGGTTTGCTTCGTGTTTGCTCGTGAGTGCAGCCTGGATTGAGCACCGAAGGTGCGATAATCCGGGAAAAACAAACCGGGGTTTTTAAGGTTACTCTAAAACCTTGCGTGTTTGCAGTGCCAGTGCGAGCGTGTTGCCGTCAATGTATTCGAGCTCACCACCCATGGGCACGCCATGAGCGATGCGGCTGGTTTTAATGCCGTGTTGTTTGGCCAGTTTTGAAATGTAGAAAGCCGTGGCTTCGCCTTCGGTGGTCGGGTTCGTGGCAATAATCACTTCGCTCACCTCACCTTTTTGAAGCGCCACGTCGAGTGTAGGAATGCCTAAATCTTCCGGGCCTATACCGTCAAGCGGTGAAAGATGGCCGTGCAAGACAAAATACAGGCCACGATAGCTGTGGCTGCTTTCAATGGCAATCACATCGGCCGGGGTTTCCACGACACAGAGTTGCTGCGCATCTCGTTTAGGATTTTCGCAAATCGGACAAAGTTCGCTTTCGGCATAATTTCGGCAAGTATTGCATTGGCGAATACTGTCCATGGCTTCATCAATGGAGGCGGCCAGTAGGCGCGCTTGATCGCGGTGCTCAAGTAAATAGAAAGCCATGCGTTGAGCTGACTTCGGGCCAACACCCGGCAGGCAACGCATGGCTTGAATAAGCGCCAGTAATTTGGTGCTAAAGGTCACTAGAATTGGCCGCCTTCATCATCGCCCAAACCTTCAAAACCTTCAGGCAACTTCATGTCTTTGGCCATTTTGACCATTTCATCTTTTGTAATGGCTTCAATTTTTTGTGAGGCGTCGTTAATCGCAGCAGCGACTAAATCTTCTAGCATATCGATGTCGTCTTCTTCGCCAATCAAAGTGGGGGAGATTTCAACACGTTTGCACTGGTGCGCGCCGTTAAGCGTAACTTTCACCATGCCGCCACCGGCTTCACCGACCACTTGAATCGACGTAATTTTACCTTGCACGGACTTCATTTTTTCTTGCATTTCTTTGGCTTGTTCCATCAACTGGTTAAAGTCTGGCGTTGACATAAGAGCTATCCTCGTTAATTATTTAGAGGCAGAATTGTATCACATAATTTAAACAATTAAATCGACAGTAGGGCAAAATTTTGTCAAAAAAGCGACATCTGCCAGCTTGGCTAGCCAAGCGCATTCCAAGTCACACAGCGCTTAAACAACACCGCTTTTTGCAGGTTTTTGGGCCGCTGCTCCGGGCACCGTATTTATGGCATTTTCATCGACACAATGTGGTCAAAGCGATAAGTATTGGTGTCTTTTGCGCGAACTTGCCCATGCCGTTTCAAATGATTCCGGCTTGCGCTTTGGCGATTCTATGGCGGGCGAATTTGCCTATCTCTGTTGCTGGGGTGTGGATCACTAACCCCCTTACCATGCCTTTTATTTTGGTGCTTCAATACCAGTTAGGCGCTAAAATTCTAGGCTCACCCGCTTTGGATTTGCATTTCACTCACGGGCTTGCGAGTTTGACGCAAAATATAGGCTCGATCTGGAAACCTTTGCTCATAGGCGCGGGCATCACGGCTGTCATTACCTCGACTGTCAGCTACTTCGTGGCGAAGTGCGTGTGGAATCGTGCGATTCGTCATCGCTGGCGTCGCCGTCATCATTGATAATTGATTTTTGTTTACCGCTATATATCAATTGACAAATTTTATTCAATTGATATGATTTTATCAATAAAACTCAATTAAGGATTTATAATGGATTGGGATGGACTTGGGTTTACTGATAACCCGTTAGATACAGACCCTATTAAACAAAAAACACTTGCCTTATATGTCGGGCATGCTGATGAGGCTCGTATTTGTAGTAACGTTCTTGCGGGTAAAAATGTTAATTTGATTATTGAAGGAGCCAGAGGTGTTGGTACAACCTCCTTTGCTAATCTCATGCGTTTTCATGCTCAGGAGAAAGACCTCTATTTTACGCCGCCCAAAGAAATTCGTGTAGAAGCAGGGTGGACGATTGAAACACTGTTTGCGGCGATTATTTCTAATGTGGTACGCGCATTAGAATTCGTTTTTGAGAAAAAAGTACAAAACAACAAGTCCTTTCAAGAAGCAAAAGCGATTTCTAGTCGTATTGCTGAGGTTTATCGTTCTTTTGGCGCACAGCTTGGTGGCTATGGGTTTAGCGCTGGTCTTAATTACAATAAAGCACCAGGTATTGTGACACAGCCTGTCATTGTGCCGACAAACGTTTTAGGAGATCACTTAGAAGAGCTAGCCAATATTACGAAAAAACTTGGGTTTAAAAATGGATTACTTATTCAACTCAACAATCTGGATGTTGGTGTTATTCATGAAGAAGACCATCTTAAGTATTTATTCAATTCGCTACGGGATTACATGCAAACAGATGGCGTCAGCTGGATATTAGTTGGTGACACAGGTTTGCGATCTTTTATTGCACAAGAAGTTGATCGGCTTGATGATATTATTAGTCATGAAGTGTTTATTGACCCGCTCAGTGAAAAAGAATTTAAAACGTTAATCATGCGCCGAGTCGAACATTATCGCGTTAATAAGAATATTGAATTACCGATCGATTGGCCCGCAATGCTTTATTTATATCGATTAACGAATGGTCGGCTACGTTATATCTTTGGGCTACTTTCAAGAATGCTTAGGATGCTGCATGTTGGCGATTTAGCCGATAAGATTTCGTTAGAAATGGCCAAACCATTGGTTGATAGGCTGATAAAAGAACGGATGAAGCAAAAAAGTTTATCTGAAGTACAAGAAGAGATACTAAAAGTCGTCGCTAATAATGAAAATTGTTCCGTGTCGTTGTTAGCTAAGCAATTAGGAAAATCAGCCTCGCATGTTTCTCATACACTGAGAGGCTTGGAAGAACAGCGATTACTCAAGCGCATTAAAAAAGGAAAAAGTGTTTACGTTCATCCTGTGTTTGATGCTGTCCTGGCCTACAAGAAAAGCTAACGATGATTTTGGCCCTGCCTTGTTTTTTTTGTAATTATTCAGCAAAAATGCTGAATAATTACTCTTAATCAGACGCCTAGCGCGGCAAAGCCGCGCTAACAGCGCTTAAGGGGAGAATCGCGATTCTCCCCTTAAGAATCCCCATCGCGCAAAGAAAAATACTATTTCTCAAAGAGATGCGTCGATGCATTAGATTTTGGTGAATAGTTACTTTAGGATTAATAGTTTATGCCGTGGGCGTTGTTTGAGCTGCATGTAATTTTGTAGTTTTACTTTATCCAGTTGAATACCAAGGCAATCAGAAACGTATTTGACAATTGATTTGGGTATGGCATTAACCGCGATGCGGTACCCCAGGCACTGGAAGCACTTCATAATTTGCCAATATTTATTTACCATACGGATTCAGTTAAATTGTTACAGCTTGAATTGGACAAAGTTAGGTAAAGAAAACGGCCGTTTTCTTTACTGGCCTATAAAGTTCACAAGGGATATTACAGGAATGACTAAAAAGAACTCACTTTCAAAACAAAAAACTATCCCTACTAAAAAGCATGATAGAAACCAGCGCGGTAAAGTTGATGGCACAGTAATGTTTCCAACAGCACCACCAAAAGCTGAACTACCTGAAAGTTACACTTCTTGGCTTGCTGAACTCAAATCCAATATTGCCAACACTTGACTAAAGGTCATTCTAAATGCCAATTCAGATATGGTCTTGCTATATTGGTCTATCGGTTCTCGTATTTTGGAAAAGCAACAGACTGAAGGCTGGGGTGCGAGGATCATTGATCGATTAGCACATGATCTAAGAGAAGCTTTTCCCGACATGAAAGGATTTTCTCCTCGTAACCTTAAATATATGCGTGCTTTCACGACGGCTTGGCCCAACTTTGAAATTGTGCAAGAGGTGCTTGCACAATTGCCTTGGTACCACAATATTGCGCTATTAGAGAAATTGAGCACAGAAGAAGAGCGCCTTTGGTACGCTAAGCACGCCTATAAATATGGCTGGTCTCGCAACATATTGGCGATGCAAATTGAAATGAAAGCACACATGCGCCAAGGCAAAGCACAGAATAACTTTCCAAAGACATTGCCAGCAACCGATTCTGATATGGCAGTACAGGTATTCAAGGATCCATACCTATTCGATTTTTTGGGTAC
Source organism: Gammaproteobacteria bacterium CG11_big_fil_rev_8_21_14_0_20_46_22 (assembly GCA_002796245.1). Taxonomy (NCBI): domain Bacteria; kingdom Pseudomonadati; phylum Pseudomonadota; class Gammaproteobacteria; species Gammaproteobacteria bacterium CG11_big_fil_rev_8_21_14_0_20_46_22. Next base: position 15,184 of record PCWT01000050.1, read on the forward strand.
AGATGCACCAAGGCGGGAAGCGGAGCTAGAAAAAGGATTGGTATCTCATATTCAAAAGTTTCTACTTGAATTGGGCCAAGGTTTTGCATTCGTTGGCCAACAAGTGCATTTAGAGCTTGGGGATCAGGATTTTTATTTGGACCTGCTTTTTTACCACTTAAAGCTTCGGTGCTATGTTGTATTGGAAATTAAAGCCCGTAAGTTTGAAGTAGGCGATGGTGCACAACTCGGCATGTATATGACAGCCGTAGACAAGCTACTCAAACATCCTGATGACAAACCAACACTTGGTTTGCTGCTGGTGCGAGGAAAAAATGAAATACTGGTTGAATATGCCCTAGGTGGGATGAATAAACGTAAGCGGTAAATTACACCCACCTTTCAAGGCGGGCAAAACTCCTTAACACTGTCTTCTCACCAATGAGGAGACAA